>JANOBX010000212.1:0-12993 GCA_031411875.1 Burkholderiales bacterium
TCGCTCTCCTTGGACAACGTCACTGCGTGAACGACGGTCGATCATAGCGAAATGGCCGGGTCATTCACATCCTGATACACGCTGATGCGCTTTGCACCGGCAGCCTAGAATCTCGGCCCTTTCCGACCCCGTGCCTCGCCATGCCGCCACGCAAGATCTTCGTCACCACTGCGCTGCCCTACGCCAACGGCAAATTCCACATCGGCCACATCATGGAGTACATCCAGGCCGACATCTGGGTGCGGCACCAGCGGATGGCTGGGCACGAGGTGCACTTCGTCTGCGCCGACGACGCGCACGGCGCGCCGATCATGATCGCGGCCGAAAAGGCGGGCAAGACGCCGCGCCAGTTCGTCGACGAGATCGCCGCCGGCCGGCCCGAATACCTCAAGGGCTTCCTGATCGCCTTCGACAACTGGAGCCACACCGACAGCCCCGAGAACCACGCGCTGTGCCGGGCGATCTACCAGGACCTGAAGGCGGAGGGCCTGATCGCCGTGCGCAGCGTGGAGCAGTTCTACGACCCCGACAAGGGCATGTTCCTGCCGGACCGCTTCATCAAGGGCGAATGCCCCAACTGCCACGCGAAGGACCAGTTCGGCGACAACTGCGAGGTCTGCGGCGCCGTCTACGCGCCCACCGACCTGAAGAATCCGCGCTCCGCCCTCAGCGGCGCCACGCCCGTGCTGCGCAGCAGCGAGCACCTGTTCTTCAAGTTGTCGGACCCGCGCTGCGTCGAATTCCTGGAAAGCTGGACGCAGGACGGCCGGCTGCAGCCCGAGGTGGCCAACAAGGTCAAGGAATGGTTCGTGCGGGACGAGCAGGGCAATCCGCTGCTGGGCGACTGGGACATCAGCCGCGACGCGCCCTACTTCGGCATCGAGATTCCCGGCTCGCCGGGCAAGTACTTCTATGTGTGGCTGGACGCGCCCGTGGGCTACCTCGCCAGCCTGCATGCGCGCTTCGCCGCGCTGGGCCTTGACGTGGAAGCCTATCTGGCCGACCCGGCGCTGGAGCAGGTGCATTTCATCGGCAAGGACATCGTCACCTTCCACACGCTGTTCTGGCCGGCGATGCTGAAGTTCAGCGGCCGCAAGGTGCCCGACCGCATCCACGTGCACGGCCACCTCACCGTCAGCGGCGAGAAGATGAGCAAGAGCCGCGGCACCGGCATCAGCCCCTTGCGCTATCTCGAGCTCGGCCTGAACGCCGAGTGGCTGCGCTACTACCTCTGCGCGAAGCTGACGCCGCGCGTCGAAGACCTGGACTTCAACCCCGAAGACTTTGCCGCCCGCGTCAACAGCGACCTGGTGGGCAAGTTCATCAACATCGCCAGCCGCAGCACCGGCTTCATCAGCAAGCGCTTCGAAGGCAGGCTCAGCGCCGACCTCGGCGTGGAAGGCCGCATGCTGCTGGACGGCCTGCGCGCGCCGGCCGAAGACATCGCACAGATGTTCGACCAGCGCGAGTTCGCCAAGGCGCTGCGCGAGGTGATGGCCCTGGCCGACCGCGTGAACGAATACGTGGACCTGCACAAGCCCTGGGAACTGGCAAAGAAGCCCGACGCCGCCGTCGCGCTGCACGACGTCTGCAGCACCTGCATCGAGGCCTTCAGGCTGCTGACGCTGTACCTGAAGCCCGTGCTGCCGGCGCTGGCCGCGCAGGTGGAAGCCTTCCTGAAGATTCCGCCGTTGCAGTGGGCCGACGCGCATCGCGCCCTGGGCGCCCACACCATCGGCGCCTACCAGCACCTGATGCAGCGTGTGGACCTGAAGCAGCTCGAGGCCCTGATGCCAGCGCCGGTGGAAGAAGCCTCAACCGTAACGGCGCTGCCCGGCGGCGAAGCCATCGCCCCGGTGATCGGCATCGACGACTTCGTCAAGATCGACCTGCGCGTGGCCAGGATCCTCAAGGCCGAGGCCGTGGAAGGCAGCACCAAGCTGCTGCGCCTGACGCTGGACGTGGGCGAAGCGGCGCCGCGCAACGTCTTCAGCGGCATCGCCGCGAACTACACGCCCGACCAGTTGACCGGCAAGCTCACGGTGATGGTGGCCAACCTGGCGCCACGCAAGATGAAGTTCGGCATCAGCGAAGGCATGGTGCTGGCCGCCAGCCACACCGACGAGAAGGCCGTGCCGGGCGTCCACGTGCTCGAGCCCTGGCCGGGCGCCGTACCGGGCATGCGCATCCGATAGGGGTTCAGGGCCCTGCAAGCCAGACCCGGCACCATCGGCCCGATGTCCCTTCTCGACGCCCTGCCCCGGCTGCACCGCTTCAGGCCGCGCCTGCTCGACGCGCTGCAGGGCTACGACCGGCCCCGCGCACTCGCCGACATCGGCGCTGGCATCACCGTGGGTGTGGTGGCCTTGCCGCTGGCCATGGCCTTTGCCATCGCCTCGGGCGTGAAGCCAGAGCAAGGCCTGTTCACCGCCATCATCGCCGGGCTGCTGATCTCTGCGCTGGGGGGTTCGAACGTGCAGATCGGCGGGCCGGCCGGGGCCTTCATCGTCATCGTCTACGGCATCGTCGAGCGTTATGGGCTGGCCAACCTGCTGATCAGCACCGCCATGGCCGGCGTGCTGCTGTTCCTGATGGGGCTGTTCAGGCTGGGCGTGCTGGTTCGCTACGTGCCGCTGCCCATCGTCATCGGCTTCACCAACGGCATCGCGGTGCTGATCGCACTGTCGCAGGTGAAAGACCTGCTGGGCTTGCAGATCCCGAAGATGCCGGCCGACTTCTTCGCGCAGCTGCACACCCTGGCCACGCACGTCGACACCACGCGCCTGGCCGCACTGGCCATCGGTCTGCTCAGCCTGGCCCTGGTGGTGTTCTGGCCCAAGACCTATGCCATGCCCACCGCTCCGACCACGCCGCTGCAGAAGTTGCGGCGCCTGGCGGCCCATGTGCCAGGCACCGTCATCGCGCTGGTGGTGACGACGGCGCTGGTGCTGCTGATGAAACTGCCGGTGGACACCATCGGCTTGCGCTTCGGCGGCATCCCGCAGACCCTGCCCAGCTTCCAGCTGCCCGACTTCAGCTGGGCCACCGTCAAGCTGCTGCTGTTCCCCACCTTGACCATTGCCCTGCTCGGCGCCATCGAGTCGCTGCTGTGTGCGCGCGTGGCCGACAACATGAGCGACCTGCCCCGCCACGACCCGAACCAGGAACTGATGGCCCAGGGCGTGGCAAATTTCGTCGTGCCCTTCTTCGGCGGCATTCCGGCCACGGGCACGATCGCGCGCACGGTGACCAACGTGCGCGCCGGCGGCACCAGCCCCGTGGCCGGCATCGTGCACGCGCTGACGCTGTTGCTCGTGGTGCTGCTGGCAGCGCCGCTGGCCCTGCACATTCCACTGGCCGCCCTGGCCGGCATCCTGCTGTTCGTGGCCTGGAACATGGGCGAATGGCGCGAGTTCGCGCGCCTGCGCCAGTTCAGCCTGCACTACCGCGTCATCCTGCTGGGCACCTTCTTCCTCACCGTGGTGTTCGACCTGACGGTGGCGGTGGAAGTGGGGCTGGTGCTGGCCTGCGTGTTCTTCATCGTGCGCATGGGTGAACTCTTCCGCGTGCAGCCGCTGGCCGCCGAACCGGCGGCAGGGCTGCCGCCTGGCGTGCAGGTGTTCGAGCTGTTCGGTCCACTGTTTTTCGGCGCCGTGGGCAAGGTCGAAGCCATCCGGCCACAAGTGCACCCCGCCACGCGGACGCTGGTGCTGGACCTGCACGGGGTGATCTCGCTGGACACCTCCGGTCTGGACGCGCTGGAGCAACTGCTGCGTGCACTGCGCAAGCGCCAGGTGCGGCTGGTGCTGGCGCGGGTGAACGAACGGCCTCGCTCGCTGATGCAGCGTGCGGGCTTCGATCAGCATCTGGGCGCCGCGAACATCGTGGCCAGCGTGGCGGAGGCGTGCAGTGCAGAGCCGCCCACAGGGCCCGCCGCGGGGCCAAACTAGTCCAGGGTCCCGACTTCGCTGGCCAGGGCCGAAACCGGCTTCAGGGCATCAGCGCTTCACCCAAGGCTGTTTGCGCGCCTTCAGCCGCGCCAGCGCCCGTTCTGCGCGTTCGCTGGACGGGTCGTTCTGTGCGGCCAGCCAACCCACGGCAAACCAGGCCTGCGGGTCGGCCGAGGTGTGCTCGGCGAATGCGGCACGGGCGGTCTGCAGGTCGTTGTGTTCGCCGAGTGCATCGAGAGCGCGCCGCAAGGCACGCTGATAGCGGCGCAGGGAACGCGCCGGCAACCACGGCGCCAGGAACTCCAGCGCGTAACGCAGCCGCTTCAGGCGCTTGCGCGCACGGTGTTGTTGCGCCACCGGCGCTTCGGCGTACTTGCGCGCGTCGGCCCAGGCCTTGCGCCAGGCGCGGCGCAGCACCGCCCGTGCGCTGGGCGGGCCGGATGCCGGTTCGGCGTCATCGCCCCCCGGCGCCGCGGCTGCCGGCGGCCCTCCCAAGGCCAGACCCAGGGCCAGCGTGTCCAGCAGCAGCACCGTGACCGCGGCGTCCCGCAGCAGGGAAGGCACGTCGCCCGCCGCCTGGGCCGGGGTCGGACTGACTGCGGGTGCCCCCGCCGCCTGCAGGCGTGGCATCCAGGTCGACGCCAGCACGTCGGCATCACGCGCTGCGCCCAGCGCGTTGAACAATTCGCGCCAGCGCGTTTCGAGCGCCAGGGCCAGCGCCGGTTCTGGCGCCCAGTCCGACAGCAGCAGCAGGGCCGTGCGCAGGCGGCGCAAGGCCACGCGCAGCTGGTGCAGGTGTTCTGGCGCGGCCGGGGCATCGGCTGGTGCACCGGCGATCTCGGCCAGATTCGGCAGCGCCTGGGCCAACGAGGCCTGCACCATCGAGGCCAGCGCCGGCGCCAGACCGCTTGCCGGCAACACCTGTGGTTGCGCCCGTGTGGCCGGCACCCGGCCCAGGCCCAGGGCCAGGCGGAAACCTCGTTCCGACTTGGTGCGCACGTCCCACCACAGGCCGAAGCGCCCGGCCCAGCGTGCTGCGAGTGCGGCCAGGGCTTGTGGCGGGCCACTGATCAGCTCGAACTCGATCTCGGCCACCGGCAGGCTCAGCAGCGGCGCGGCCTCGGCACCCGCGTGGATGCGGCCGTGGTCCAGGGCGATCTCCACCACGGCTCCGCCATGGCGCACGCGGCGGTGCAGGCGCCGGATGTCCGTGCGGTACAGGGTCTGCAGCGTGTCGCTGCGGCCGGCGTCACGCGCCGCCGCCAGCACGCGCTGCAGTGCTTCGCCCGCCGCTGTGCCGTCGTGCCGGAACGGGTCCACCTGCGGCAGCCCGGCGCCTGCAGGCAGGGCCGGCAACCGCACCTCGTGCTCCAGTCGCTGCATCAGGCCGTCGCCACGGCCCTTCAGTGTCTGCACCCAGACCCGACCCTCCTTGCGCAGCCGAAGGGCCAGACCGGCTGCCGCCAGGTCGTGCCCAGCGGTTTCCACGTACATCGCCTGCAGGCGCGTTTTCGCCGCGGTGGCAGTGGCCACCGCCTTGTGCAGCGCAGCCCAGCGCTGTTGCGGGACTTGAAACTTCAGCTCGGTTTCGAACATGTGCAGTCGGAGCAGGGCAACCCGCAACCCGCCCCTTAAAATCTCGCAGATCCGATTCTGCCTGTGACCCCCCATGCCGCTGTTCTGGAAGCCCTACACCTCCGACGTCACGAACTTCATCGGCGAACTGAAGGCGAAGAAGCCGACCCTCGAGGCTGAGCAGCGCGCCGGCCGCGCCCTGCTGTGGGACAAGGCGCTGGACCGTGACGCCCAGGCCGACTGGCAAGACGCGCAGGTCCGGCAGCAGGCTTACGTCTACCAGACCAAGCCCGACTGACGGCTTGCGTGAGCACCGCCCACCCGGGCCACCCGTCGGCCGTCCCTGCCGCTGAACTGGCCCACGAACTGGCACAGAGCTTGGCCGCCGAGACCAGCCTGCCCCCGCCGAGCGTCGTCGACCAGGTGGCAGTGGCGCGCCTGTATGGCGAGCCGCTGTTCAGGATGCCGCAGGACCTGTACATCCCGCCCGATGCCCTGGAAGTCTTCCTCGAAGCCTTCGAAGGCCCGCTGGACCTGCTGCTCTACCTGATCCGCCGGCAAAACTTCAACATCCTCGACATCCCGCTGGCCAGCGTCACGCGCCAGTACCTGGAATATGTCGACCAGATCCGCAAGCACAACCTGGAGCTCGCCAGCGAATACCTGCTGATGGCAGCGATGCTGATCGAGATCAAGAGCCGCATGCTGCTGCCGCCGAAGAAGAGCGCCGACGGCAGCGAACCCGAAGACCCGCGCGCCGAACTCGTGCGCCGGCTGGTCGAATACGAGCAGATCAAGCAGGCCGCCGCCCGCCTGGACGCCCTGCCGCTCCTGGGCCGCGATTTCCTGCGCGTGCAGGTTCATGTCGAACAGAGCCTGCAGCCACGCTGGCCCGACGTCAGCCCCGACGACCTGCGCCAGGCCTGGGCCGACATCCTGGCTCGCGCGCGGCTCAACCAGCACCACACCATCAGCCGCGAACAGCTCTCGGTGCGCGAACACATGAGCCTCGTGCTGCGCAAGCTGCAGGGCCGGCGCTTCATGGAGTTCCACGAACTCTTCGACGTCGGCCGCGGCACGCCGGTGCTCGTCGTCACCTTCGTGGCCATGCTGGAACTGTCGCGCGAACAGCTGCTGGAAGTGACCCAGGCCGAGGCGTTTGCGCCGATCTACGTGCGGCTGGCGTATCAGCCCAGCTAGCGGTTGCGGCCGATGGCGGCCTGGCGCCGGGCGAAGCGCCATCGCCTATGCACTGCCGAACATATCGCGCAAAGCGGCGGCGCCGGGAACAATCACCTGCTCTTTGACGCATCGACCGCACCAGCCCCCCATGATGATCCGCCACCTGTTCCGTGTCCTTGGGCTGAGCCTGGTCTGCGTGATGGCCAACCCATCCGCTCAGGCCCAGGACAGCTTCATCGTGATGGCGTCGACCACCTCGACGGAGCAATCCGGCCTGTTCAACCACCTGCTGCCGCTATTCAAGCAGGCCACGGGCATCGACGTGCGGGTGGTGGCCCTGGGCACGGGCCAGGCCCTGGACACCGGCCGCCGCGGCGACGCCGATGTCGTGTTCGTGCACGACCAAGCGGCGGAGGAAAGGTTCGTGGCCGAAGGCTTCGGCCTGGCGCGCCTGCCGGTGATGTACAACGACTTCGTGCTGGTCGGCCCGAAGGCCGACCCCGCCGGTACGAAGGGTCAGGACATCGTCGGTGCACTGGCCCGGCTGCGGGTCGGTGCCGCCAGCTTCATTTCGCGTGGCGACAAGAGCGGCACCCACGCCGCCGAACTGCGCTACTGGAATGCCGCCAAAGTGGACATCGCCAGCAACAAGCCGGCCGGCTACAAGGAATGTGGCTGTGGCATGGGCCCGGCCCTGAACATCGCCAGCTCCACGGGCGCGTATGTGCTGGCCGACCGCGGCACCTGGCTGAACTTCAGGAACCGCGGCGACCTGGCGGTCCTGGTCGAAGGCGACAGGCGCTTGTTCAACCAGTACGGCGTCATCGTGGTGAACCCCGCGAAGCACCCGCATGTGAAGAAGGCGCTGGCGCAGACCTTCGCCGACTGGGTGGTGTCCCCGGCCGGCCAGGCCGCCATCGCGGGCTACAAGATCGGCGGCGAGCAGCTGTTCTTTCCCAACGCGGGATCTTGACGCGCCCTCCCGTGCGCACCCGGCACGGGTGCGACACTGCCCGTCGATGACAACCCGCGGGATCCATCTTCGCTACACCTTCGACAGCCTGGGCCAGCAAGGCGCGGAAATCGACAACCCGCTGTTCGACCTGCTGTCGGCTCTGCAGCAGCAGGGCAGCATCAGCCAGGCCGCCAAGGCACTGGACATGTCGTACCGCCATGTCTGGGGCGCGCTGAAACACTGGGAAGGCGTGCTCGGGCACCCACTGGTGCTCTGGTCCAAGGGCCGGCAGGCGCGGCTCACGCCTTTCGCCGAACGCCTGGTCTGGGCCGAGCGTCAGGCGCGTACCCGACTGACGCCGCACGTCGAGGCCCTGCGAACCGAGCTGAACCGCGTCTTTGCGCTGGCTGAGGACACCGCCCTGCCTTTGCTGGACATCGCGGCCAGCCACGACCTGGGCCTGCCGCAGCTGCAAAGCCTGGCCGAAGCGCAGGGCGGGCTGCACGTCTCGCTGCGTTTTGCTGGCAGCGAAGAAGCACTGCGCTGTCTGCTCGACGGCCGCTGCACGCTGGCCGGCTTCCACGTGCCGCGGCTGGTCGACGGAGCCCCGGGTTCGGGCCATTTCGAGCGTGCGCTGCGACCTCTGCTCAGGCCCGGCACGCACAAGCTCATCGGCAGCCACTGGCGACGCCAGGGCTTGATGTTCAGGCGGGCACCCGAAACGGCTTTCCAGGGCGTGGCGCCTGCCGAGAGGCTGCAGGCCCTGGCCCGGGGCCAGGGCCGGTTCGTCAACCGGCAGCCGGGATCGGGCACGCGGCTGTTGCTGGACCACCTGCTCCAGGCCGCGGGTCTGGATGCCAGCCTCATCGACGGCCATGCCACGCGCATCGAGCACACCCACGTCGCCGTGGCCGCGGCCGTTGCCGCCGGCAAGGCCGATGCAGGCTTGGGCATCGAAGCCGCAGCCCACGTCTTCGGCCTGGACTTCTGGCCGCTGGCCGATGAGGACTACTTCCTGGTGTGCCTGAAGCCCGCGCTGGAGCTGCCGGCGGTGCAGGCCTTGCGCGAGGTGCTGGCCGGCAGCGCGTGGGCCGCAGCACTGGCCCTTTTGCCGGGCTACGGTGTCCAGCGACCGGGCGAGGTGCTGTCGTTGACGCGGGCCCTGCCGTGGTGGCGCTACCCGCGACCGCGGCTTCAAAGGGCGCCGGCGTGACGTCCGGCACGGCCTGAGGTGGGGCACCCCGCGGCTGCGGGAGCCCGCCGATCATCGCCACCGGGCGAAAATACATTCAGCAACAACTCGCTGGTCAGCCCTTCACATGAACATCCGCCACACCGCCGCCATCGCAGCACTGACCGCTCTGGCCACCCTCCCCGCCGCCGCCAGCGTCATCACCATGCAGACGCGCCATTCCACGGCCGCGGCAGCACCCGCCGGCACCATGGCGCATATGGGCGGCTACTACCGGAATCTGGTGGAAGGCCTGCTGGTGCAGGCCCCGACCGCCGGCTACTGCGACACCTCGCCGGCCGCCTACCTGGCGCTGGAAAACTCCGCGGCCTGCGGCGGTGGCAACGAAAACATCGCCTTCAAGTTCGAGGTTGGCTTCGGCATCAGCAGCGCCGGCACCATCAGCTTCCAGGTCGGTCCGGACTTCGGCAAGGGCGGCGCCGTCTTCTTGAACGGCGCCCTGCTGGCCGCGGCCAACGACGACCGCTGGTGGGAAGGCAACTACGCCAAGACCAGCGAGATCTTTTCGCTGCAGAACATCGCCATCGGCGTGGGCAACCACACCCTCAGCGTGTACGGTCTGGAAGGCTGCTGCGACGGCCTGCAAAGCGCCAAGTTCAGCCTGAACGGCAACCCGAACTGGACCACTTTCTCGAGGACCGACAACCTGAACGCCGTGCCCGAGCCGATGTCGGCGGCCCTGGTGCTGGCCGGTCTGGCCGGGATGGCGGTCGCCACCCGCCGGCGCAAGGCCTGAGGTTTCAGGCTGCCGCAGCCGCATCGCGGCTGCGCTCAGTGCGCCTCGTCCCAGTTCGGGCCCACGCCCACTTCGGCGAGCAGCGGCACTTTCAGCTCGGCCACGTCCGCCATCAGCCGCGGAATGGCTTCGCGGGCCCAGTCCAGTTCCGCCTGCGGCACCTCGAGCACCAGTTCGTCGTGCACCTGCATGACCATGCGGGTGTCGCGCCGCTCTTCGTCCAGCACCGTCTGCACCGAGATCATCGCCAGCTTGATGAGGTCGGCCGCGGTGCCCTGCATCGGCGCGTTGATGGCCTGGCGTTCGGCCCCGGCCTTGCGCGGGCCGTTGCCGGAATTGATCTCGGGCAGCCACAGGCGGCGGCCGAACACGGTCTCGACATAACCCCGCTCGCGCGCTGACACGCGGGTCTCGTCCATGTAGCGCTTGACGCCGGCAAAGCGGGCGAAGTACTTGTCGATGTAGTCCTTGGCCGCCTTCTGTTCGATGCCCAGGTTGCTGGCCAGGCCGAAGGCGCCCATGCCGTAGATCAGGCCGAAGTTGATGACCTTGGCGTAGCGCCGCTGCTCGCTGCTGACCTCGGCCACGGCCACGCCGAAGACCTCGGCCGCGGTGGCCCTGTGCACGTCGATGCCTTCGGCGAAGGCGCGCAGCAGGTTCGGGTCTTCGCTGATGTGGGCCATGATGCGCAGCTCGATCTGCGAATAGTCGGCGCTCATCAGCACATGCCCGGGCGGGGCGATGAAGGCTTCGCGCACACGCCGGCCCTCGGGCGTGCGGATGGGAATGTTCTGCAGGTTCGGGTCGTTGCTGGACAGTCGCCCCGTCACCGCCACCGCCTGCGCATAGTTGGTGTGGACGCGGCCCGTGGCGGGGTTCACCATCAGCGGCAGCTTGTCGGTGTAGGTGCCCTTGAGCTTGCTCAGGGAACGATGTTCGAGGATGCGCGCCGGCAGCGGGTAGTCGGCCGCCAGTTCGGCCAGCACCTCTTCGTCGGTGCTGGGCGCGCCGGTGGCGGTCTTCTTCTTGACCGGCAGGCCCAGCTTGGTGAACAGGATGTCGCCGATCTGCTTCGGGCTGCCCATGTTGAAGGGCTGGCCGGCGATGTCGTAGGCGTCTTGTTCCAGCGCCATCATGCGTTCGGCCAGCTGATGGCTCTGCCGCGCCAGCACGGCGGCGTCGATGAGCACGCCCTGGCGTTCGATGCGCTGCAGGATCAGGCTCACCGGCAGCTCGATCTTTTCGTAGACGAAGCGCAGGCCGGCGTCGGCCACGACCTGGGGCCAGAGCTTGTCGTGCACCTGCACCGCCATCTCGCTGTCTTCGCCGCTGTACTCGGTGGCGCGGGCGACGTCCACCTGCGCGAACGAGATCTGGTTCGCGCCCTTGCCGCAGAGGTCTTCGTAGCTCAGGCCGCGCCGGCCCAGGTGGCGGTCGGCCAGGCTCTCCAGGCCGTGCGGCTTGTGCGCTTCGAGCACGTAACTCTGCAGCATGGTGTCGTGCACGTAGCCCTGCACGCCGATGCCGTGGTTGGAGAAGACATGCAGGTCGTACTTGATGTTCTGGCCCAGCTTCGGGCGGCTGGCATCTTCCAGCCACGGCTTCAGCCGGGCCAGCACCTGGGCCAGCGGGAGCTGCTCGGGCGCGTCGGGGTAGTCGTGCGTCAGCGGCACGTAGGCGGCATGGCCGGGTTCCAGCGCAAAGCTGATGCCGACGATGCGTGCGCGCATGCCGTCGAGCGAGTCGGTCTCGGTGTCGATGGCCGTGAGCTCGGCGCGCTGCAGGCGCTGCAGCCAGGCCTCGAAGCGGTCCCAGGTGGTGATGGTTTCATATTCGCGCGCCAATGGCGGCCCCGAACCGGGGCCGGCGGCGGGCAGCACGCCGCCGGCCACGGCCGCCGCCTCGGCAGGCACCCCGCTCCGCACCGATTCGAGTTCACGCTTCCAGGTCTTGAAGCCGAAGCGCTCGTAGAACGCCAGCAGGCCGGCCTCGTCCACCGGTTGCAGCGCCAGCGCTCCGAGCGCCGGCCATTGCGGCACATGGCCCCTCAGGTCGCAGTCGGTGAGCACGGTCACGAGCTTGCGGCCGGTGGGCAGCCAGTCCAGTGCCTTGCGCAGGTTGTCGCCGGCGGCGCCTTTGATGCTGTCGGCTGCGGCGATCACGCCGTCCAGAGAGCCATGCTCGGCAATCCACTTCGCCGCCGTCTTCGGGCCCACCTTGTCGACACCGGGCACGTTGTCCACCGTGTCGCCCACCAGCGTGAGGTAGTCGACGATGCGCGCAGGGGGCACGCCGAACTTGGCCATCACGCCGGCCTCGTCCAGCCTTTCGTTCGACATCGTGTTGATCAAGGTCACCTGGGGCGTGACCAGCTGCGCCAGATCCTTGTCGCCGGTGCTGATGACGACTTGGTGGCCGCTGGCCGCGGCCGCCCGGGCCAGGGTGCCGATGGCGTCATCGGCCTCGATGCCGGGCACTTCCAGCACCGGCCAGCCGAGCAGGCGCACGACTTCGTGGATGGGCTCGATTTGCTGCACCAGGGGATCGGGCATGGGCGCGCGCTGGGCCTTGTACTCGGGGTACCAATCGTCGCGGAAGGTCTTGCCCTTCGCGTCGAAGACGCACACGGCGTGTTCGGCCGGAATCTGCTCGCGCAGCCGCTTCATCATGGCCACCATGCCGTGCACGGCGCCTGTGGGCACGCCCTCGGGTCCGCGCAGGTCGGGCATGGCGTGATAGGCACGGTACAGGTAGCTGGAACCGTCGACCAGCAGCATGATCTTTTCGTTCATGACGACCATTGTGGCGCGGCCGGTGTCGGGGTTTGCGGGCAAGGGGCTGCGTAGAATCAACTCATGAAAACGCTTCCCGCCAAGCTCATGTCCGCGCTCACGCTGGGCCTGGCGGCGGCCGGGTGCCATGCGGCCGCTCCGGCACCGCAGTCCGCCAGCCCGGCCGGCCCGGCGGCTTCGGCTGCGGCCAAGGCCGAACCGGCCTCGAACACGCGCGTGCTCGAGGACGAACGTGTTCGCATCGAGGAGACACGCATCCGCGGCCAGGTGCAGCGCGTCACCGTGCGCAGCAAGCTCACCGGTCAGGACTACGAGATCATCGTCGGCCCGGGCGGCCGCGACCCTTCGCAGAAGAGCGACGCCGCCGGTCAGCGCGCCTGGTCGGTGTTCCGCTTCTAGCGCGATGGCGGTCTACACCGAAGTTGCCTTCGCCGAAGCCGACGCCCTCTTGCAGCGCCTGGGCCTGGGTGAGCTGACCGACCTCCAGGGCATCCGCTCGGGCATCGAGAACACCAACTACTTCGCCACCACGGTGCGCGGGCAGTGGGTGC
>JANOBX010000213.1:0-10997 GCA_031411875.1 Burkholderiales bacterium
GTTCGAATCCCACCCTCTCCGCCAAAATTCCCAGCATCACGGGCCCCTCGGGGCCCGTTTTCGTTGCTGAACTCTCCAGCAGGCAGTCCCGACCGCGACCCTCGGTTCGCTGCCCTTCCCGCTGTTTCCGGCGGGTGAGAAATGGATGAAGGCACTGACGTCGCCAATCTAGGGGATGGTGACCCGGATGGCTCCTGTCATGCTTCGCAGAGCCAGACAACCGTCGCCGTTCATGCGAGCCAGGCAAACAGCCCTGGCCGGCCTCCACGACGCGATGGAGCTCGTCAGAGGACCCCTGCATGGACCCGGACATCGGTATTCTTGTTCGGCGTGTCAACGCCAAAGAGCCCGGCGCACAGGATGCCCTGTTCGCGGCTGCCTACGGTGAGCTGCGCAAGCTCGCTCGGTCGCGGCTTTACAGCGGCGGCCGCAGCACCATGCTCAACACCACGGCTCTGGTGCATGAATCCTATTTGCGCTTCATCCAGGCCGGGCAGCTGTGCACACTGGAACGGCGTGCCTTTTTCGCCTATGCCTCGCGCGTGATGCGCTCGGTGACCGTGGACGCAGTGCGCGAACGCCAGGCCGAACGGCGCGGCGGTGGCCACGAGCGCATGACCCTGGACACCCAGCTCATCGACAAGCTGCCGGCCGGTGGCAACGAGCTTCTCGCCGTCCATGAGGCCCTGGACATGCTGGCCGAGCAGGAACCGCGGCTGGCCAAGGTCGTGGAGATGCGCTACTTCGGCGGTTACAGCGAGGTCGAGATCGCTGAAGCACTTGAACTCAACGAGCGCACCGTGCGCCGGGATTGGGACAAGGCCCGCCTGTTGCTGGCCCAGATGCTCAAGGACTGAGTCAGGCAACGGCCATCGCATTGCACAGTCGGCACGGCCGATGTCGCCGCATCGGTAACCCGTGGTTTCGCGTCTGTCGCGTCTGTCGCCGACCCGTCGAACAGCGCAGCCAGGGACGCGGCCACGAAGAATGCCGACCAGACCATGGCCGGAAGGGTGGCGTGGTGGCTCAAAGGATCGGCCAAGACCGCGGCCATGTCTTCGACGGTCTTGTCGCGTTGGGTTCGGCGGTGTGTCATGGGGGGCGCTCGGCAGCTCGTTGAGGATCTGCAGGCTCAGACGACAACGAGGGCCCGGCGCAGGACATCGTGGCCAGGGGGAGGCCGGGCCGATTGCAAGCCAAGGTTTTCTCGCACTTCCCTGTCCGCTCGTCGGCAGTGGTGACGTCTGGAAGGCAGACGACGCAGGCCGTTGTGTTTTTGCAGCTCGGCGATGGGGAGAACCACTTCATGAAGCACCCAGAGCCGGGAGCCGTGAGCTTCACCGACGCGGATGGCGGCCGAAGAACCGGGCCTGGGGCTGGCCGCGGTGGCCTGAAGGCCCGCGGGCCCGGCATCGACATCGGCAGGGGTACCACGCCCTGGCGGCCGAATTCAAGAACCTGCTGACGCAGGAAGACGCGGAGAAACCTCGTGCCGCTACAAGCCTCGGACTTCGCGCTGGTCAGCAGGCTGCTCGACGAGGCCATGGACCTGGCGCCTGCCGACGTGCGGGTCTGGCTGGAGGCCTTGCCCCCTGAGCACGCCCATCTGCGGCGGCCGCTGCGTGAAATGCTGGCGGCGAAGAACTCGGCGACACAGTGCCGGTTCCTCGAGTCCGGCCCGCGTCTGGAGAACGATGACGATGCCGGGGACGATGGGCTGGCCGTCGGCGGGCTCGTCGGCCCCTACCGCCTCGTCCGCGAGCTGGGTCGGGGTGGTATGGGCGTGGTCTGGCTGGCCAATCGTGCCGACGGCCATTTCGAGCGCCAGATCGCCCTGAAGCTGCCGCGCCTGGGCCGGGTCGAAGGGCTGGGCGCGCGCATGGCGCGCGAGCGGCGCATCGGAGCACTTCTCGAGCACCCCCACATCGCGCGCCTTTACGACGCCGGTGTCGACGCCGACGGCAGGTCGTACATCGCGATGGAGTACGTCGACGGGCTGGCCATCGACGCCTGGTGCAAGGAGCACGCGTGCACGGTGGCGCAGCAGCTGAAGCTGTTCGTGCAGGTGGTGCGGGCCGTGGCCTATGCGCATGGCCGGCTGGTGGTGCATCGCGACCTGAAACCCGCCAACATCCTCGTCAACCGCCAGGCGCAAGTCCGGCTGCTGGACTTCGGTATCGCCAAGCTCATGGAAGAAGCCGCCACCACACCGACGCTGACCCACGAACTTGGCCGCCTGATGACGCGTCACTACGCGTCGCCCGAGCAGATTGCGGGCAAGCCCGTCGGTGTGGCCACCGACGTCTACTCGCTGGGCGTGACGCTGTTCGAACTGCTGGCCGGAACATCGCCCTACCGCCCGACGCGCGACACGCCGGCGGCGCTGGAAGAGGCCGTCCTGCTGGGCCACCTGCCGCTGCCCAGCAGCGCGGCGCTCGACCCCGGGCGCCAGCGGGCCCTTCGTGGCGACATCGACGCCATCCTGAGCAAGGCGCTGGCGCTCGACCCGCAGGCTCGCTACCCCAGTGCCGACTCGATGGCCGACGACATCGAACGCCACCTGGCCGGCGAACGCATCGGGGCGCGCCGGGCAGGCTGGTGGCATGGCCTGCGGCTGCGGGCACGCCGGCATCGGGTGCCGCTGTCGCTCGTCGTCCTGCTGCTCGTCGCAGGCGCAGCAGGGTCGGCCAGCACCTGGTTGCAGGCCCGCCGCGCCAGCCAGGAAGCGGAACGTGCGCGAATCGTCACGGCCTTCGTGTCCGACCTGTTCCGCGTCCACGCCGACAGCGCCTTGCAGGGGCCGCGGCCCGGCTCCGAGCCGGGTGCGAGCTTTTTGGCCGGCCCCGCGGAGCCGGCGGGTTCCGGTGCCACCGCCTCGAGCCAAGCCGCCCAGAACGCGGTGGCCGACATGATCCAGGGCCGCTTCTCGGACCGGCCTGACCTGCTGGCCCAGCTGTACGGTGCCGTGGCGGGCATCTACGCCGACCTGGGTGTGGGCCAGCTGGCGGTGGATTTCGCCGGCCTGCAGCTGCAGTGGCTGGTGACGACGGGCGCCGACTCACCCACGCGCGCGGCCGCCCTGTCCCTGCTGTCGCGGGCCTACACCGTGCACCGCCGCTACGAGCCCGCCGAACAGCAGGCCCGGGCCGCAGTCGCCTTGCTGCCCGACCTGCGCAGCGATCAGGCGCTCGAGGCCCATGCCGACCTCGCGGCCATCCTGCTGTCCGGCGGCAAAACAGACGAAGTCAACGCCATCTTCGCCGCCATCGAGCGCAGCCTGCCGCTGTCACAGCGCCAGCCCAGCGTGGCCTTGGCGCGCATGCTGGAAGTCCACGGTGCGCTGGCCGAGATCGAGAACCGGTTCGACGAAGCCCGCGCGCTGTGGCAGCGTGGGCTGAACATGGCCATCGCACTGGACGGGCCGACGTCGCGCCATGGCAACGCGATCCGCTTTCGCCTGGCGGTGGAAGAACTGGCGCGCAACCGGCTGCGGGATGCGCGCCGCAACATGGCCGACTACACCGAGGCGCTCGCTGCCACCGGGTTCGCGGGCCGCATCCAGACCGCCCTGGCGGCTTCGCGCTTCGCCGAGGTGGGCAGTGCGATGGGCCTGATCGCGCCCGCCGAAGCCCGGGCGCTGCACGAGGACGCGCGCCGGGTCGTCACCGACGCCGGCCCGGCGCTGCCGCGCAGCCGGCTGGCGACCGTCGAAGTGCGCCTGGGCGCCCTGGCATTGCAGTTCGGCGACCTCGCCACCGCCCGTGAACTGCTGTTGCGGGCGGTGCCGGTGGCCCAGGCCGCCAGCGACGGGCTGATCGACGCAAGAGGCTTTGCCACCCGCCTGGGCGAACTGGCGATGGCCAGCGGCGACCACGACGAAGCGGCGCGGCAGCTGCAACGTCGCCGCGACCTGCGCGTGCGCTCGGGCGGCGGCAGGTCTCCGGCCGCCGTCTTCGACTGGGTGCTGCTCTCCCACAACGAACTGATGCGCGGCGACGCGGCTGCTGCGCTCGCCTTTCTGGACGCCGCGCCGGACTTCGCAGCCTCCAGCGGCGACCTGCACGCGGCGGGGCTGGAGTACCGGCACGCGATCGCCGAGCAGCGGGTCCGCATTGCATTGCAGGAAGGCCAGATCGCCGTGGCGCAGGCAGCGCTGCCGCCCGAGTACGGTGTCGAGCCTTGGGTCGACGTCGCGATGCCCACGCTGGCCACCCATGCGCTGCGTGGCGAAGTGCTGTGCGCGGCCGGCCGGCCCGCCGCAGGCCTGCCTTATCTGCAGGCCTCCTTGCGCGAACTGGAATCGGCACAGAGCCCGGTGTCGCCGGCCCTGGCTCGGCTGCGCGCGGTGGCCGGGCTCTGCGCCTGGCGCCTGGGCGACGCCGCCATGGCGCGGCGCCTGGCCACGCTGTCGCAAGCCGCGTTGGCGACCCAGCCTCAGGTCAGCGCCTGGTATCGCCGGCCGCTGGCGGCGCTGCAGGCCGCGCAAGGCGCGGGCTGCTGATCAGGCCTTGACGCGCCCCGCCGTCTTCCCGGAACGCTGCGCAGGGTCGCCAACGAGCACCCGTTCGAAATGCCCGAGGTCGGTGGTGCTCGCCCTTGCCCTTTTCACAGGACCAGCCGCCGGAGCGCCCGGGGCAGGTCGGCCGGGTCGGACACGGCCTGTGTGCTGCCGCGGCCGAAGATGCGCTCGGCCTCCGGTGCCGCACCGCTGGCCAGCGCCAGGCAGGCCATGCGCACGCCATGACGCCTGGCGGTGATGACGGCGTGGCGTGCGTCGTCGATCAGGTAGCCGGGCTCGTGCACATCCACGTCGTGCGCCTGGCCGTCGGACACCAGCAGCACCCAGCGCGCGCCTCCATTCCGCGGACCCAGGCGCAAGGCAGCATGGCGAAGTGCAGCGCCCAGGCGGGTGGAACCGGCCGGCTGCAAGGCCGTCAGCCGCTGCAGCAGCCCCTGCGTCGGGCCATGGCCGCCTGCGGAGCCCGGGCCGTGCATCAGGCGCAGTTGCACGGCATGTCTTCCATGCGACCTGAATGCAGCCACCGTGCAGGCCACGCCCAGAGCCTGCAAGGCCAGTGCCGCCGCGGCGGCGCAGCGCGCGGCCGTTTGCATCAGGCTGCGCGCATCGGCCCCGCCCGGCTCATCCATGCCTGGCAAGCGCGGTCTGCCCGCGCGGCCGGTCGACAGCATGGCGGCCGCCGAAGCCGAACTGTCGATGAGCAGCCAGACACGTGCGCGTGCGCTCACCGGCTGGCGGGCGCGGTAAACCCGCAGGTCGCCGTCCTGAGCACAGCGCCGGGCGATACTCCAGCCCAGCAGCGCATCGAAGTGGAAGACCTCGCCCTCGGCGGCACGACCGCGCGGGGTCTGCGGTCGCAGCAGCTGCTTCAGGGGTGCCAGCAGCTGTCGGTCCAGCGGCTGCACGGCGCCGTCCCCGGCCAGGGGCTGGTGGCCGGGGGCGGGCGGTTCTGCTTCCTCGACCACACGCACCCAGTCGGGCCGCAGGCGCCGGATGAGCTGGTCCCACTCGGGGTGCAGGGTCGCGGTCCCGCGCGGGGCCGGCTCGGCAGGGTCGGGGCCGCCGGGCGCGTCGGCGGGCCGGGGCCGGGCTTCGGATGGCGGCTGCACGGTGGCCAGCTGGTCGGCGGCCCACATCCAGCGGTGGTCGTCGCGGTAGGCCGGGGCAGGCTGGTAGCCGCGCGCGTTGAAGGGCAGGCGTGCCTGGCCGATGTCGTGACCCAGGCGCATGGCGGCAGTGCGCAGCTCGGCCGGGGTGCGCAGCGCCGGCAGGCCCATGGCTTCGTCCAGGTAGAACAGCCGCCGGCCTTTGGCCACCCAAGGGTGGGGGTCTTCGTAAGCCGGGTCTGCCAGGGCACGCGCAAGCCGCGCGAACAAGGCTTCGCAGCCCGGGCCGTTGTCGGGTGTGGCCGTGTGCAGCGGCCGCCACAGCCGGGCCAGGCCGGGCAGCTCCCGCATGGCCAGTGCTTCGACGCGTGCGTCTTCCAGCAGCGCCAGCAGCGCCCGCGCCGTGGGCACTAGGCCCTCGGCGACGAAGCGGCGCGGTGAGTACACGAGGTGCGCGGCCGCGTGGGCTGCGGCCGCGCAATGCTGCTGCCACTGCGGACGCGCCGGCAGGTGAATACCGCCGTCGGCGATGAACGGGGTTTCGCTGTCCAGGTGCAGGGGCGGCGCGGCGTCCCACAGCAGCCGCAGCCATTGGGCCAGAGGCTGCTGCGGTGCTGCTTGCGGTGGCGGCGCGGCCAGGGCGCTGGGGTGGGCCAGGGTGTGCACCGGTGCGGCGAAGAATCAGAACGACGCGTCCAGCGCCGCATGCAGCGCCTGGTGCACACCGGGCTCGTCGCTCAGGGCGTCGGCCACGGCCATGGCGCAGGCCTGGTGCAGGCTCTGGCCCTGCTGCACCAGCAGTGCGGCATGCACCAGCATGCGGGTGGAAGCGCCTTCGTCCAGCCCCTGGCCTTGCAGACGCCGGGTGCGAATGCCAAACGCCACGATGGCGGCGCTGCGGGCCAGGTCCAGGCCCGACTCGCGCGCCACGATGCCGGCCTCGCGCTCGGGCGAGGCGTAACCGAACTCCAGTGCGCAAAAGCGCTGCCGGGTGCTGGTCTTGAGCTCGCGCGTCATCGGCGACGGGTTGTACGACACCACGAGCTGGAAGTCCGGGTGGGCGTGCACCACCTCGTCACGCTGGGCCAACGGCAGCATGCGGCGCGTGTCGGTCAGCGGGTGGATGACCACGGTGGCGTCGGCGCGCGCTTCCACCAGTTCGTCCAGGTAGCAGATGGCGCCGTGGCGAGCGGCCAGGGTCAGCGGGCCGTCCTGCCAGCGCGTGCCGTTGCCGTCCAGCAGCCAGCGGCCGACGAGGTCGCCGGCGCTCAGGTCTTCATGGCAGGCCACGGTGACCAGCGGCCGACCCAGGTGCCAGGCCATGTGCTCGACAAAGCGCGTCTTGCCGCAGCCGGTGGGGCCCTTGATCAGCAGCGGCAGGCGTTGCGCGCAGGCGGCGGTGAACTGCGCCACTTCATCGCCATTGGGCTGGTAGTGGGGTTCTGCAGCCAGGCGCCATGCGGCCAGGGCCTGGGCATCGGAGTGGGCCATCTCGGGTCTCGAGGCCGGGGCATCAGCGGTGGCCGATGGTGTCGGGGTTGGGGATGCCCGGAATCGGCGCTTCTTCCGTGCCCACGGTGCTGCGGGTGAAGGCCTCGACCTTCTTGCGCGTGCCTTCGGGGTCGTTCACCCACTGGCTGTAGAAGTCGTAGGGGCAGGCGGCCACGCCCTGGTCGCCTTCACGGCTGTTGATGAGCCCGGTGTAGCCGCGGTGCAGCAGCTTGAACAGGTGGTTCTCGCTCTGGCCGTGCTTGCGGAAGTCGCGGATCAGGTGCTTGCTGAGCGCGGCGTACTGGATGCCCATGTCTTCCTCGCCGCATTCGCCCAGCGTGCGGCCGTCGAAGCCGATGATGGCGCTGTGGCCGAAGTAGCTGTAGACACCGTCGAAGCCCGAGGCATTGGCCACCGCCACATAGCAGTTGTTGGCGAAGGCCATGGCCTTGCTGATCATGATCTGCTGTTCCTTGGCCGGGTACATGTAGCCCTGGCAGCGGATGATGAGCTCGGCCCCCTTCATGGCGCAGTCGCGCCAGATCTCGGGATAGTTGCCGTCGTCGCAGATGATCAGGCTGATCTTCAGGCCTTTCGGCCCGTCGCTGACGTAGGTGCAGTTGCCGGGGTACCAGCCCTCGATGGGCACCCAAGGCATGATCTTGCGGTACTTCTGGACGATCTCGCCCTGGTCGTTCATCAGGATCAGGGTGTTGTACGGCGCCTTGTGCGGATGCTCTTCATGGCGTTCGCCGGTGAGCGAGAACACGCCCCACACCTTGGCCTGGCGGCAGGCGGCGGCAAACACCTCGGTCTCGGCACCGGGCACCGTGGCGGCGGTGTCGTACATCTCCTGGCTGTCGTACATGATGCCGTGGGTGCTGTACTCCGGAAAGATCACCAGGTCCATGCCGGGCAGGCCCACCTTCATGCCGATGATCATCTCGGCGATCTTCCTGGCGTTGGCGATCACCTCGGCCTTGCTGTGCAGGCGCGGCATCTTGTAATTGACGACCGCGACACCGACGGTGTCCTTGCTGCTGGAAATGTCCCCGTGGTGCATGGCGGCGTCTCGCGTGGCTGTGGATGGGAGCAGCCAATGTCGCGACCCGCCCGGCGTGCGTGAATACGTTGATTGACGTAGCGCGGTGCGGCGGCCGCGTGCAGCGCGTGCAACGCGCCTGCCTTCAGCCCTGCTGAAGCAGCCCTTCGTCGCGCAGCGCTTGCGCAGTGGGGGCGTCATCGCACAGCGCCGCAAGCTCGTCCATCAGCACCGCCAGCGCGCGTTCGTCGATGCGCTGCAGCGCCGCCCTGCGAGCCGCGTCGTCCAGCGGCAAGAAGGACGCTGCGCCGAAGTCGCCCAGCAGCGCGTGGCCCTGCCCGTCGACCAGGATGTTGTGGGCGTACAGGTCGCCATGCGTCAGCCCCTGGGCGTGCAGGTGGGCCAAGGCCGACCGCATGCCCTGCGCGATGGCCAGGGCAGCGTCGCCCGGCAGGCGCTGGCCTGGGGCGTAGACGTCGCGGCTGCAACTGTCGAGGCTGGGCGGCGCCGCCAGGTTGTCGTAGCCCGGCGGAATGCGCTGCATCACCAGCCCCGGCGTGCCTGCGGGATGGCCTGTCAGCCGGCCGAGTGCGCCCACGATGTGAAGGTGTTGGCCCGCGGCCATGCAGGCCGCCAGTTCGCTGCGCGGCAGGCCGTCGCTGGTGACGGCGCCCTTGAACAGCTTCACGGCCACGTCCTGCGGGCCCCCCGCATCGGTCTGCCAGCTGGCTGCATGGATGACGCCCGAGGCACCCTCGCCCAGCGTCCCGTGCAGCTGCAGTGCGGCCCACTCGATAGGCGTGGCGCCGGCCGATGTCTCGGCCTGGCGCTCCGGCGCTGTGCTGAACGGGTTGCCGCCATGGGCCAGCCAGGCCAGACGGGGCAGGGCCAGCAGGCCCTGGGGCAGGGCGTCGGCGGCAGTCTCGAAGTCGTTGGCTGCCAGCCGAACCAGTTCCAGCCGGCGGCATTGCGCCAGGCTCTCCGGCAAGTGGCGCAGCCGATTGCCGGCCAGCATCAGCTTCTGCAGCGGGCTGCATTGGCCCAGGGTCTCCGGCAGCGTTTCGATTTGGTTGTCGGTCAGGATCAGCCAGCGCAGGCTGCTCGGCAAGGCCGCTGCCGGCACTCCGTGGATGCGGTTGGCCTTGAAGCCGATCAACTGCAGCGCCGGGCACCGGCCCAGGATCGCAGGCAGGCTCGTGAACGCGTTCTGGGACGCGAACAAGACCCTCAGCTGGCGCAATTGGGCGAAAGACTCGGGCAGCCGGGACAGCGCGTTGTCCGACACATCCAGCACCTGCAGCGTCGCGGCCAGGCTGAGCACTTCGCTCGGCAGTTCCTCCAGCCCGCAGCCACGCAGGTCGAGCCGCGTCACGTCGCGCAAGGCGCCTGCGCGCAGGCGCATCAAGGTCTCGAGCGCACTGCGGTTGGGTGATTCGGCTTCAGGCGGAACAGGCGGAGTCATCGGCGCGGCAGCTGTGGCTACCGGCGCATTGTCGGCGTGGTGCGGGGTCTGCCCGAATCACCCAGGAAGCAGCGGCTTCAGTGGCTGATCATCCAGGGCCGCTTGCTCGGGAAAGCCTTGTTCCCGTTGCTGCCCGTCAGCGTCGCCTTCTTGCCGACGGCCGTCTTGCAGCAGCCACAGCCGGCGGGGTGGCGCAGCCGGGTGTAGTCGCTGGAGCGCTGCGGTTCGTGCCGAGCGCGTTCGTTGGTGGCCATGGCCTTGCGGGTGCTGTCGTCCATCAAGGCCAGCCTGGGTGCCGCGGCGAAGACGCGGTGCGAAGCGGCGCCGCAGGCGGGGCAGGGGGCGGGTTCGTCCCGGGCGGCCACGCTGCGCAAGGCATCGAAGCCGCCGCAGGCCGGGCAGGCGTAGTCGTAGGTGGGCATCGCGTCGGCTCTCTCGGCGGCGGTTGCGTCAGCGCAAGTCCGGCGACAGCGGCATCACCACGCTTCCGTCCAGGTGCTTGACCGGGCCGGAGGCATTGGGGTTGATGTCGAAGTCGAAGATCTGCGTGGGCAGCCACAACGTGGCGCAGGCGTTGGGCACGTCCACCACACCGCTGATGTGGCCCTGCACGGGGGCCGTGCCCAGGATGCTGTAGGCCTGGGCACCTGAGTAGCCGAACTTCTTCAGGTATTCGATGGCGTTCAGGCAGGCCTGGCGGTAGGCCACGTTGACGTCCAGGTAGTACTGCTTGCCGCTTTCGTCGACGCTGATGCCTTCGAAGATCAGGTAGTCGTTGTAGGTGGGCGTGATCGGGCTGGGCTTGAAGATCGGGTTCTTGATGCCGTACTTGGCCATGCCGCCCTTGATCAGCGTGACCTTCATGTGCACCCAGCCGGCCATCTCGATGGCGCCGCAGAAAGTGATCTCGCCGTCGCCCTGGGAAAAGTGGAGGTCGCCCACGCTCAGACCGGCCCCGTCCACGTAGACCGGGAAGTAGACCTTGGCACCGCGCGACAGGTCCTTGATGTCGCAGTTGCCGCCGTGCTCACGCGGCGGCACGGTGCGCGCGGCCTCGGCGGCGGCCTTGGCCTTGGCATCACCGGTCATCTTGCCCATGTGGGCCGTGGCGGCAAAAGGCGGGTTGGCCAGCCCGCTGGTGGCCGGGTCGGAATCGATCAGCGCCTGCTCACGGGTGTTCCACATCGCCAGCATCTTCGGGTCGGGCAGGCAGCCGATCAGCCCGGGATGGATCAAGCCGGCATAGCGCACGCCCGGCACATGCCGGCTGCTGGTGAACATGCCTTGGATGTCCCAGATCGACTTCTGCGCCTGCGGGAAATGCTCGGTCAGGAAGCCGCCGCCGTTCTTCTTGCTGAAGAAGCCGTTGAAGCCCCA
>JANOBX010000214.1:0-11281 GCA_031411875.1 Burkholderiales bacterium
TTCAGCCGCAACGTCGTCGAGCAGGAGCTGGGGCTGGCCTTCAACCCCTACACCATCCAGATCGAGCCGCACGACTGGATGGCCGAGCTGTTCGACGCCATCGCCCGCGCCAACACCATCCTGGTCGACTGGTCGCGCGACGTCTGGGGCTACATCTCGGTGGGCTACTTCAAGCAGCGCGTGAAGGCCGGCGAAGTGGGCAGCAGCACCATGCCGCACAAGGTGAACCCGATCGACTTCGAGAACGCCGAAGGCAACTTCGGCCTGGCCAATGCGCTGCTCTCGCACATGGCGCACAAGCTGCCCGTCAGCCGCTGGCAGCGCGACCTGACCGACAGCACCGTGCTGCGCAACATGGGCGTGGCCCTGGGCTACACCGTGCTGGCGCTGGACAGCCTGGGGCGCGGCCTGGCCAAGCTGCAGGTCAACGAAGCGCAGCTCGCCGCCGACCTGGACAGCGCCTGGGAAGTGCTGGCCGAACCGGTGCAGACCGTGATGCGCCGCCACGGCCTGCCCGACCCCTACCAGCAGCTGAAGGACTTCACCCAGGGCAAGCCCATCACGCGCGAACTCATGCAGGGCTTCATCCGCGGCCTGGCCCTGCCCGCCGACGACAAGCAGCGCCTGCTCGACATGACGCCCGGCAGCTACACCGGCCTGGCCGAGTCGCTGGCGCGGCGCTGGCTCTGAAGGCCATGACCGCGGCTTCGTCTGGCGCTGCCTGCCCCGACTTCCGCAGCCAGCTGCTGGCCGCGCAGGCGGCGCACCGGTCGCTGCTCTGCGTCGGCCTGGACCCCGAGCCCGCGCGCTTTCCTGGCGCCTGGAAAGACGACCCGGCGCGCATCTTCGACTTCTGCGCCGCCATCGTCGACGCCACCGCCGACCGCGTCTGCGCCTTCAAGCCGCAGATCGCCTACTTCGCCGCACAGCGGGCCGAAGACCAGCTCGAACGCCTGATCGCGCACATCCGCGAGCGCGCGCCGCAGGTGCCGGTGATCCTGGACGCCAAGCGCGGCGACATCGGCAGCACCGCCGAGCAGTACGCCCGCGAAGCCTTCGTGCGCTACCGCGCCGACGCCGTGACCCTGTCGCCTTTCATGGGCCTGGATTCGCTGGAACCCTACATGCACTACGGCGGGCGCGGCTTGATCCTGCTGTGCCGCACCAGCAACGCCGGCGGCAGCGACCTGCAGGCGCAGACGCTGGCCGGCGGCGACCGGCTCTATGAACACATCGCCCGCCTGGCCGCGGGCGAATGGAACCGCGGCGGCCAGATCGGCCTGGTCGTGGGCGCCACCTTTCCGCAGGAACTGGCCAGGGTGCGGGCGCTGGCGCCCAGCCTGCCGCTGCTGATTCCCGGCGTCGGCGCACAGGGCGGCGACGCCCGCGCCACGGTGCGCGCGGCCTGGGGCCCGCAGGCGCCGGTCATCGTCAGCTCGTCGCGCGCCGTGCTCTACGCCAGCGGTGAAGCCGACTTTGCCGCCGCTGCGCGCGCCGTCGCCGAGTCGACACGCGAATTGTTGGCGCAAGCAGCCGCCTGAAGCGCTCCGGCGCCCACCATGTGGTTCTCCCCGGCGCGACAATCGGGAAGGCCGCGGCCGCGCTCACGAGTGAACTCAGAAACCCCGTCCCATCTTTCGCAGCTGACCGATTTCGCGCCCAGGCCCACGGCCGCGCGCGAACCGCTGCCCTATGCCCTGCAATCAGGGCGCCTGCTGCGCAGTGCCCTGCTCCTGCTGGCCGCCGGCAGCGGCCTGAGCCTGCTGGCACTGCTGGTCTTCCACGCCCAGGCCGCCGGCGCGACGGCCTCGGCGCTGGCCATGGCCGCACTCGGCCTGGCCAGCCTGGCCAGCCGGCGTGCGCCCGAAGCTTGGCTGCCCACCTTGTTCAGCCTGTGGGCGGCGGTGGCGGCGCTGGTCGTCACCGGCAGCGCCGTGGCCATGGATTGGGGCCCATTGAGTCCCGTTCTGCTGCTGCCGCCGCTGCTGGTGCTGGGCACCGCGGCCACGGTCGGCCCGCGGGCGGCGGTCGGCACCGCCGCGGTCTCGGCGGCTTGTCTGCTGCTGCTGGCCTGGCATGGCTCTTCGCTGCCAGTGGCCGGGCCGGCAGCCCCGCAGGCCGGGCTGGTGCTGACCCTGCAGCTGCTGGCGCTGGCCCTGGGCTGGGTGGCGGGGCTGCTGCTGCACAACAGCCAGCAGCGCCAGACGACCATCGCCCGCCAGCGCGAGGCACGCTACCGCGGCCTTCTGGCGCTGGCCGCCGACGCCTACTGGGAACTCGACGCCGACTACCGCATCGCCGCAGCCGTGCAGCACGACGACGAGTCGACCCAGCTCACCGCCCAGGGCGGCCTGGGCTCGGTGCCCTGGCGGCTGCCACGCTTCGTCTGCGACCCCGAGGTGCTGGACCACCTGCTGGCCGAGCTCGATGCCCGCGCCGCGTTCCGCGACCTGCCCGTGGGCTGGCAGGCGCTGGACGGCCGCGAACTGCGTTTCCTGATCAGTGGCGAACCGCGCTTCGGCGAACGCGGACAGTTCACCGGCTACTGGGGCGTGGCACGCGACATCACCGCCGACACCGCTGCGCGTGAAGCCCTGCTCGCCACCGAAACCCGCTATCACGACCTGTTCGCGCGCATTCCCACGCCGCTGGTGCTGCACCGCCATGGCCAGATCATCGAGGCCAACCCTGCCGCGCTGAGCCTGTTCAATGCGCCCGACCTGACGACGCTGCGCGCCAGCAATCTGCTGAGCCGCTACGAAGCCGGCGACTCGCGCGAGCGCGCCCGCCGCCGGCTCGAAGAGCTCGATCACATGCCCGTGGGCACTGCGCTGCCGGTGACCGACTTCCGCCTGCAGCTGGGCAACCGTCTCGTCTGGGTGCGGGCCACCGGCGTGCGCGTGGACAGCGAAGGCGGGCCGGCCACGCTGGCCATCTACATCGACGACACCGAGCGCCGCAGCGCCGAAGACGCCGTGCGCCGCAGCGAGGCCATGCTTTCGCATCTGGTCGCCACCAGTCCCGACCTCATCACCCTGACCGACCTCCTCACCGGCCGCTATGTCATGGTCAACCACGCCTTCGAGCGCGTCACCGGCCATGCCACGGCCGATGCGGTGGGCCGCACTTCGGTCGACCTGGGCGTGTGGCACAACGACGAGGAACGGCAGCGCTTCGTGGCGCTGATGCAGCAGCAGGGCAGCGTGTCCGACCTGCCGGTGCGCTTCGTCAAGCGCGGCGGCGAGGAATTCTCGCTGCTCGTCTCGGCCGCGCGGTTCGCGATGGACCGGCGCGAGTACATGGTCATCAACGGCCGCGACGTGACCGAGAACGAACGTGCACGCCTGGAACGCGAAGCCATCCTGGCCAACGCCTCGGTCGGCATCGCGGTCACCTTGAACCGGCGCTTCGTGCTGGCCAACCGCCACTTCGAAGCGCTCTACGGCTGGGACGCAGGCGCCATCATCGGCCAGCCGGGCAGCGTGGTCTGGGCCGGCGAAGCCGAATACGCCGAAGTCGGTTTCCTGGTCGGCGAACGCCTGCAGCGCGGCGAAGCCGTCGAGGTCGAACGCCCGGCACAGCGGCGCGACGGCAGCAGCTTCCTGGCCCGCATCCGCGGGCGCGCCGTCGACCCGGCTCGGCCGACCGGCAGCACGGTCTGGATCGTCGAGGACATCACCGAGCGGCGCGAGTTCGAACTGGCGCTGGCCCGTGCACGCGACGACGCCGAGGCCGCCAGCCGCGCCAAGAGCGCCTTCCTGGCCAACACCAGCCACGAGCTGCGCACGCCGCTCAACGGCATCGTCGGGCTGGCGCATCTGGCGCGCCAGCCGGCGCTGGACGAAGGCCGTCGCCAGCAGTACCTGGAGCAGATCTCGGACAGTGCGCAGGCGCTGGCCGACATCATCTCCGACATCCTGGACCTGTCGAAGATCGAGGCCGGCAAGCTGCAGCTGGAAACCGCGCCCTTCGACCTGGGCGAGCTGCTGATGTCGCTGCAGCGCACCTGGGGCCCGCTGGCCGCCGCGCGGGGGCTGGTGCTGGGCGTCGATCTGAGTGCCGAGGTCCGCGGCGAAGTCTTCGGTGACGCCGTGCGCCTGCGCCAGATTCTCACCAACTATCTCGGCAACGCCCTGAAGTTCACGCCTTCGGGCAGCGTCACGCTGCGTGCGCACCGTCTGGCTGATTCGTCAGCCACCCCCGTCGGCAGCGTGGTGCGGCTGGAAGTGCACGACACCGGCGACGGCATCGCCACCGACGCGCAGGCGCGCCTGTTCGAGCCCTTCACCCAGGCCGACGACTCGACCACCCGACGTTATGGCGGCACCGGCCTGGGCCTGTCCATCTGCCGGGAGCTGGCCGCCCTGATGGGCGGCCAGGTGGGGCTGGAAAGCACGCTCGGCCAGGGCAGCTGCTTCTGGGCCGAACTGCCGCTGCCCGCAGCGCCGGGGCCCGCCGTCGCGGCCCCGCTGATCGTGTTGCCGCCCACGGTGACCGCGCCCGGCGTTGCCGCTGTCGCAGGCGCACTGCAGGGCCGTCGTGTGCTGATGGTGGAAGACAACCCCGTCAACATGTTGATCGCGGTGGCCATGATGGAAGGCTGGGGCCTGCAGGTGGCGCAGGCCCACGACGGCCAGCAGGCGCTGCAGGCGGTGCAGCAGGCCTTCGACCAAGGCCGGCCTTTCGACGCCGTGCTGATGGACGTGCAGATGCCCAACATGAGCGGCCATGAGGCCACGCGCGCGCTGCGCGACACCCAGGCCGGCTGCCATCTGCCCATCATCGCCCTGACGGCGGCGGCACTGGTCAGCGAACGAAGCGCCGCCATGGACGCCGGCATGAACGACTTCCTCACCAAGCCGGTCGACGCCGAACGACTGCGCAGCACGCTGGCGCGCTGGCTGTTGCCGGTGGTCGGCTGAGCGCCGGCGGAGCCTTCGTCCGGCTTCGCTCTAGATGTCGAAGCTGTCGCCGGGCTGAGCCCGTGCCGCCTTCTCGACGACCGCGCGCGTCAGGGGCGCAGCGAACTGGGTGATGAAGTCGTAGGCGTAGCCGCGCAGCCAGGCGCCGCGCCGCACCGCCAGCCGGGTGGTGTTGGTGGCGAACAGATGGCGTGCGTCGATGGCCACCAGCCCGGTGTCGCGGGCTTCCTCGAAGGCGATGGCGGCGATGATGCCCACGCCCATGCCGAGCTCGACGTAGGTCTTCACGACGTCGGCGTCCATGGCCTCGAGCACCACGTTCGGCCGCAGGTTCTGGCGGCGGAAGGCCTCGTCGATGTGGCGCCTGCCGGTGTAGCTGGTTTCGTAGGTGACGATCGCAAATTCGCACAGCCGCGGCAGCGTCAGCGCCGGGCCCGTGGCCAGCGCATGGCCGCGGGGCACCACCACGCAGTGGCTCCAGGCATAGCAGGGCAGGGCGGCGAGTTCCGGGTACTCGGCCAGCGCTTCGGTGGCGATGCCGATGTCGGCCTCGCCGTCGAGCAGCCAGCGTGCGATCTGCTGCGGCGTGCCCTGGTGCAGGCGCAGCTGCACGCCGGGGTGGGCGGCGTTGAAGTCGCGCACCGCCGGCGGCAGCGCATAACGCGCCTGCGAATGGGTGGCCGCGATCGTCAGCGTGCCGCTGCCGGCATTGGCGAAATCGGCCCCGGCGCGCTGCAGGTTGTCGGCGTCGTGCAGCAGCTGCTCCACCAGGGGCAGCACCGCCGCACCCGGGGGCGTGAGTCCGGTCAGGCGCTTGCCGGCGCGCACGAAGATCTGGATGCCGAGTTCGTCCTCGAGCTCGCGGATCTGGCGGCTGACCCCGGGTTGCGAGGTGTGCAGTGCAGCGGCCACCTCGGTGAGGTTGAAGCCGCGGCGCACCGCCTCGCGCACCGAACGCAATTGCTGGAAGTTCATCGAAGCCCGGGTTGCCTGGGCTTCGATTATCGCGAGGGCTTCAGTCCCTGCGCTGGCCGGCGCGCGCCATTGCCGCCAGGCCCAGCAGGCCGGCCAGCAGCAGCGCGGCGCTGGCGGGCTCGGGCACCGGGCTGATCTGCACCGTCAGCAGGGGCCGCTCGGCGAGCACGTTCCAGTCGGCGCTGGTGAAGTCCACGCCGTTCGTGCCGTCGGGTGTCCAGGGCAGCAGTGCCCAACCCAGACCCCCGCCTTCGCCCGATTGCAGGCGGCGCACGGCGCTGGTGAAGTCGACGACCAGCGTACCGCTTTCGATGTTGGTGCTGCCGTCGTTCGCGCCCAGGCTGAACAGCGGCAGGGCGGCCGCCTCGACGCCGTTGGCCTGGATGCCGTTGCCGGCGTTGTCCCAGGTGATGGTGCCGGCGTTCCAGGACTGCAGCATCTCGTGGAAGCGGATGCCGCTGCCGGCGCTGGTGATGTTCAGCGTCAGCGTGGCCGCCAGGATGACGCTGCCCGGGGCGATTTGGCCGGTGCCGCCGCCGAACAGGCCGTCGAAGCGCAGCAGGCTCTGGGTGGCAAAGCCACCGTCGCTGGCGTCGACGCCGATCTCGACCTCGCTGCCGTAGTTGCCGGCGCCATCGGCACCGCGCACCTGGGTGTCGATGTTGCCGGCATAGCCGGCCAGCCCCTGCTGGAACTGCAGGGTCGAGACCTGGGCCTGGGCAGCACCGCACAAGGCGAGCAGGCAGACGGGAATGAACAGACGACGTGGCATGGCGTTCTCCTCGGGTTGGAAGGCGAGGGCCATGCTGGCCGTGCGCCATGAAGGCACCGTGAACCGCCGGTGACACCCCAGCCGCAGCGGGGCTGACATGCCCGAGTCACATCGCGTCGGCATCGTCCCGCCGCAACTCAATCGCAATCGCCACCTCAACGAGGAGCTCCCATGGACACACCCGTCGACAACAGCCGTCGCGGCTTGCTGAAAGGCGGCTCGGCCGCCATCGCCGCGGCCTTCGCCGGCCCCGTGGCCGCCTTGGCCACCCGGGTGGCGGAAGCTTCCTCGACGCGCGGCGGCGCAGCGGCCGGCTGCGTCGCGGCCACCAGCAGCGTGTTGCTCGACAGCCCCTACGGCCCGACCGCCCCGGTCAACGACCTGACCACCGGCCTGCCGCTGATCGAGCTGCCTGCAGGCTTCAGCTACAAGAGCCACGGCTGGCGCGGCGACTTGATGTCCGACGGCCTGGCCACGCCGGCCGCGCACGACGGCATGGGCATCGTGCGCGAGCGCCGCATCGGCCGCAGCCGCGAAATCGTGCTCGTGCGCAACCACGAGCTCAGCACCAGCAGCAACGCCGCCAACATCATCGGTGCCAGCGCCAGCGCAGTGCCGAAGTACGACAGCGGTCTCACGGGCACCAGCTACCAGGCCGGTGGCAACACGAACCTGGTGTGGCGCGACGGCGACTGGGTCGGCAGCTACGCCACCCTGGGCGGCCTGAACCGCCCCTGCGCCGGCGGCAGCACCACCTGGGGCAGCTGGCTCAGCAACGAAGAGATCCGCAGCAACAACGTCAGCAGCACCGGGCGCAAGCACGGCTACATCTTCGAAGTGGCCGCCGACCTCGCCAATGGCGCGGGCAACGCCACGCCCCTGCTCGACATGGGACGCTTCTCGCACGAGGCCAGCGCGCTCGACCCGGCCACCGGCTTCTGGTATCTGACGGAAGACCAGGGCAATGCGAACACGCTCTATCGTTTCCGGCCGACCAACCTGAACGGCGGCCTGGGAACCCTGGCCGCGGGCGGCACGCTGCAGGGTCTGGCGGTGCAGGGTGTGGCCAACGCCGATCTGCGCAACCCGACGCTGTGCCAGGAATACCTGTGCCGCTGGGTGGACATCGCCAACCCCGATGCCGATGGCGTCACGCTGAGCTCGGTGCTGGGCAACGTGGCGGCCAGCGGCCCCTATGCCCAGGCCTACCAGAACGGCGCGGCGATCTTCGGCGCCAACGAAGGCTGCTGGGTGGCTGGCGGCATCTGCTACTTCACCGACAAGGCCACCGGCACCAACCCCAACCGCGCCGGCCGCATCTGGGCGCTGGACCTGGGCTCGATGACGCTCAAGGCGATCTTCGTCAGCAACGACCGCACCGTGGGCAACTCGCCCGACAACCTCTGCGTCAGCCCGCGCGGCGGCATCCTGTTCAACGAGGACGGCGGCCCCGGCGCACCGACCAGCGCACCCGTCATCTCGCAGCACCTGAAGGTGCTAGCCCCCAGCGGCAACAGCTACATCTTCGCCAAGCACAACTACGACTTCACCCGCGCGCAGCTCGACGCGGTGGGCAAGTTCGGCGCGGTGGCCGGCAACCAGCGCAACACCGAATGGGCAGGCAGCGTCTTCAGCGCCGACGGCCGCGTGCTCTTCGTCAACCTGTATTGCGGCGTCACGCTGGCCATCACCGGCCCCTTCGCCAACGGCACCCTTTGAAGGAGAACCTCGTCATGATCAAGCCACTCATCGCCACCGCAGCCCTGGCAGCAGCGGTCTGCACTCCGGCCGCGGCCATCACCTTCGAAGGCGCCACGGCGCAAGGCGGCACCGTCGTCGCCAACTTCAGCGGAACCAGCCAGCTGGCCTTCGACATCGATTTCGCGAACCTGGCCCCGGCGGTGCTGCGCTTCCGCGTCGACGCAGGCGACATGGCAGCCCCGATCGCGCTCGACGCGATGTTGCGCAACTTCACCGGCAACGGCCTCAGCGGCTACACCCTGGCGCTGGACCTTGGCAGCTTCGCCAGCATCGGCAGCGTGACGCCCCAGTTCGGTGGCACGGCCACGGTTGTGGCCAATGGTCCTTCGGCCGCCATCGGCTTCAGCACGCTCGAGTTCCTCGATGTCGAGATCGGCGACGCGCTGGGCACCACGGCCGGCGCCAGCGACTGGCGGCTGGGCGGCCTGGCCGCCGGCGATCGCTTCACGCTGACCGTGACGGCCGTGCCCGAACCCGGCACCTACGCCCTGCTGCTGGCCGGCCTGGGCGTGGTGGGCTTCCTGGCACGGCGCCGGCGCGGCTGAAGCGCCCGGAGTCACCACCGCGCGGCGCCGGGTCTGTCAGACTCTGCGCCAATGCTTTCCTTGATCCTCCTGCCTGGCCTGGCCTGCGACGCCGCGCTGTGGCAGGGCCTGCTGCCGGCCTTGTGCAGCGCGCACCGCGTGCACGTCAGCGACGTGCACGGCCGCCACGACACCCTGCCCGAAATGGCCACGGCGCTGCTCGAACGCCACCCGGGCCGGCATGTCTGGGTCGGCAGCTCGATGGGCGGCATGCTGGCCCTGCAAGTGGCCTTGCGCGCGCCCGAGCGCACCCTGGGCCTGGCGGTGCTGGGCAGCAGCGCCCGCGCCGATACGCCCGAGATGCTGGCACTGCGCACCCAGGCCATCGCCTTGTTCGAAGCCGGCCGCATGGACGAGGTGCTGCGGGCCAACGCGGCGCTGGCCTTCCACCCGCTGGCGGCGGCGCAGCCCGGCTTGCAGGCGGCCTACCGGGCGATGGTGGGGCGCGCCGGTGCTGTTGGGCTGGTGCGGCAGAACCGCGCGGTGATGGCCCGTGCCGACCTGCGCGCGCAGCTGCCCGGCATCAAGGCGCCGGTGCTCGTGGCCACCGGCGAGGCCGACCGGCTGACCCCGCCCGAGCATGCGCGCGAGATGGCCGCGCTGCTGCCGAACGCGCAGCTCGACATCGTGCCCGGCTGTGGCCACCTGCTGACGTTGGAGCAACCCGATCGCATGGCGGCGCTGCTGCTGGCCTGGCTGCGTCGCGTGCTGCCACCAGGCGCGGACGCTGGCACGCTCAGCGCTTGATTTCCGGCGCCAGCAGCGAAGCGTCGACGATGACCGCATCCAGTGCATGGCGATGCCCGGCTTCGGCGTCTTCCAGGCAGCGCAGCACCAGCGGGCTGCGCAGCCGGCCCGCGGCACCGGCCTCGCGCACCTCGTCCAGGCTCAGCCACAGGGTGCGCACGATGCCGTCGTCGAGCCGGCGCGTGGGGTCGGGCGCACCGGCGCTGCCCAGATAGGCAAAGCGCAGGTAGGTCACGTCCTCGCCGCTGGCCGGACGCTGGAAGCGCGACAGGTAGACGCCGAGCAGGGCACGCGGGTGGAAACAGCAGGTGGTCTCTTCCAGGGCCTCGCGCTGCACCCCTTGTTCGGGGCCTTCGCCAGGCTCCAGATGGCCCGCCGGATTGTTCAGCTTCAGGCCTTCTGGCGTGTGCTCCTCGACCAGCAGATAACGGGGTGGCCGGCCTTCGTCCTGCACGATCGCGGCCACGGTGACACTGGGTGTCCAACGGGGGGTATTCATGCGGCGCATGCTAGTCCTGCCGGCTTGGAATGGGCGTTTGTGGTAGCTTCGCAACCCTTTGGCGCCGGCATTGGCACCGCTGCCATCACCTACAAGAACTTAGCGAGGAGCACGCGATGCTGATAGGCGTTCCGCTTGAGACGGCGGCGGGTGAAACCCGTGTCGCGGTCACCCCCGAGACGGCCAAGAAGCTCAAGGGCCAGGGCCATCAGGTCCGCGTGCAAAGTGGTGCCGGGGTGGCTGCCAGCGCCACCGACGCAGCCTACGTCGCGGCCGGTGCCGAGATCACCGACGCCGCCGGCGCCCTGGCCGCAGACCTCGTGCTCAAGGTGCGCAGCCCCAGCGCCGAGGAACGCGCGCTGATGAAACCCGGCACGAACCTGGTGGGCATGCTCAACCCCTTCGACCGCGACAACCTGGCCGCGATGGCCGCCGCCGGCCTGACCAGCTTCGCGCTGGAAGCCGCGCCGCGCACCACCCGCGCGCAGAGCATGGACGTGCTGTCGAGCCAGGCCAACATCGCCGGCTACAAGGCGGTGATGCTGGCCGCCGACCAGTACCAGCGCCTGTTCCCCATGCTGATGACGGCGGCCGGCACCATCAAGGCCGCGCGCGTCGTCATCCTGGGCGTGGGCGTGGCCGGCCTGCAGGCCATCGCCACCGCGAAGCGTCTGGGCGCGGTCATCGAAGCGTCCGACGTGCGCCCGAGCGTGAAGGAGCAGGTCGAGTCGCTGGGTGCCAAGTTCATCGACGTGCCCTATGAAACCGCCGAGGAAAAGGAAGCCGCGGTCGGCGTGGGTGGCTACGCCAAGCCCATGCCGCAGAGCTGGATGGACCGGCAGAAGGTCGAGGTGGCCAAGAAGGTGGCGGCGGCCGACATCGTCATCAGCACCGCGCTCATACCCGGCCGCGCCGCGCCGGTGCTCGTCACCGAGGACATGGTCAAGGCGATGAAGCGCGGACGCGTGATCGTCGACCTGGCCGCGCCGGCCGGCGGCAGCTGCCCGCTGACCGAAGCCGG
>JANOBX010000215.1:0-36206 GCA_031411875.1 Burkholderiales bacterium
CGGCCCGCGGCTCCAGGGTCCGGGCCAGATGGCCGTCGAGCGTGGTCAGGGAAACGTACACCGCCGCCAGGCCCTTGGCCGCCATCGGCGCGATGATGTCCAGGTCGCGCTCGACCAGGCTGCTCTTGGTGACCAGTGAAAACGGGTGACGGGCCTCTTGCAGGACTTCGAGGACGCTGCGGGTGATGCGCAGGCGCCGCTCGACCGGTTGGTAGGCATCGGTGGCCGAGCCGATGTTCAGGTGTGAAGGCGCGTAGCCCCGTGCCGACAGCGCCTCACGCAGGCGTTCTGCAGCGTTGACCTTGGCGATGATGCGGGTCTCGAAGTCGAGCCCGGGGGACAGGTTCAGATAGCTGTGCGTGGGCCGCGCAAAACAGTAGCTGCAACCGTGCTCACATCCCCGGTAGGGGTTGATCGACAGGTCGAAGCCGATGTCGGGCGAGTCGTTGCCCGTGAGGATGCTGCGTACTTCTTCATCGAGCACGCGCGTGGCCGGCGTCACCGTCTCTTCCTCAGCCGCCTGCTGCAGGCTGCCCCAGCCGTCGTCCAGGGCTTCGGTGGTCTGGCTGGCAAAGCGGTGCTCGATGGCCCATACGGTGCCCCGGCCCTTGATGGGCGCCAACATCAGGGTGGCTGCAGGAGCATTTGGCATACTGTTAATTTATACAGTCGTGCAGCTCCTTGCAAGTGGCTGGTCGTGCGCTGCCCTCAATACTCGTCGCTGCTGCCGTGCCCTGCTGCCAGGTTGTCGAAACGGGTCAGGGGCCGCAGGAAGGTCAGCTTGACGGTTCCGACCGGCCCGTTCCGCTGCTTGCCGATGACGATTTCGGCGACACCGGGCTCCTTGCTGTCCTTGTTGTAGTAGTCGTCGCGGTAGATGAACATGATGACGTCGGCGTCCTGCTCGATGGCGCCGGACTCGCGCAGGTCGCTCATCATCGGGCGCTTGTCGGTGCGGGTCTCGACGCTGCGGTTCAGCTGTGACAGCGCAATCACCGGGCACTGCAGTTCCTTGGCCAGCGCCTTCAGCCCTCGGCTGATCTCGCCGATGACCGTGGCGCGGTTTTCCTCGCTGCTGCTGCTGCCGCTCATCAGCTGCAGGTAGTCGATGACGATGAGGCCCAGCGTGCCGAACTGTCGCGCCATGCGGCGAGCGCGGGCACGAAGCTCGGCCGAGTTCAGGCCGGGTGTCTCGTCGATGAACATCTGCACCTGCTGCAGCTTTTCCACGGCCTCGGGCAGGCGCTCCCACTCTTCCTTGTCCAGGCGGCCGGTACGAAGATTCTGCTGGTTGATCCTGCCCAGGCTGCCCACCAGTCGCAGCGCCAGCTGCGAGGCCCCCATCTCCATCGAGAACACCAGGACCGGCAGACCTTCGTTGACGGCGACGTTCTCGGCGATGTTCAGGGCGAACGCGGTCTTGCCCATGGACGGGCGAGCGGCCAGCACGATCAGGTCGCCCTTCTGCAGGCCCGCCGTCATCTTGTCCAGGTCGTAGAAGCCGGTGCGCACGCCCGTGACTTCCTCGGCTCCGTTGTCATGCAGTTCCTGCACCCGGTCGATGAGCGAAACGACCAGCTTGTCGATGCTCTGGAAGCCCTGCTTCTGGCGCGAACCTTCTTCGCCGATCTTGAAGATCTTGGTCTCGGCTTCGTCGAGGATGGTGCTGACCGGCGTTCCCTGGGGATTGAAGGCCTTCGTCGCGATTTCGTCGCTGGCACCGATCAGCTTGCGCAGGATGGCGCGCTCGCGAACGATCTCGGCATAGCGCCGCATGTTGGCAGCACTCGGCACGCTCTGCGCCATGGCGTTCAGGTAGGCCAGGCCACCGGCGTCTTCGGCCTTGCCCAGGCTTTGCAGCTGCTCGAACACGGTGATGACGTCCGCCGGCTTGCTCTGCCCGACGAGGGAGCCGATGGCAGCGTAGATCAGCCGGTGTTCATAGCGGTAGAAGTCGTCTGGCGTGAGTAGGTCGGCAGCACGGTCCCATGCCAGGTTGTCCAGCAACAGACCACCCAGTACGCTTTGCTCGCCCTCGACCGAATGGGGAGGCACGCGCAGGCGCGCCACTTCGTCGTCGCGCTGCAGGCTGCCGCCGGGTGCCGGGGTGCCGGCACCCTGGGTGCCGCGGGGATCGGTCAAGGTGCTCATGATTTCGGCATCGTACGGCGTTCGCGCGCCGGTCCTGTGGACAAAGCTGGGGGCAGTCGTTGAAGCTTCTGGGGACAACCCGGAAGTCGGCCTGGGAATGAAAAAAGCCGGCGGCTGCCGGCTTTCTTTCCAGGCGCCATGAGCGCCTGTGGGGCGGTTCAGTCGGCCTGCGGCACGACGTGGATCGTGACTTCCACGACCACGTCGGTGTGGGCGGCGATGCTCACCGGGTGCTCGCCCACTGTCTTCAACGGGCCGGTGGGCATGCGAACCTGGGCCTTCTGGACGGCCATGCCGGCCTTGGTCAGGGCCTCGGCGACGTCGGCGTTGGTCACCGAACCGAACAGACGGCCATCGACACCGGCCTTCTGGGCAATGCGCACCGTCTTGCCGGCCATCTGTTCACCCAGCGCCTGGGCGGCTGCCAGCTTGCCGGCAGCGACCTTTTCGAGCTCGGCACGGCGACCTTCGAATTCCTTGATCGCGGATTCGGTGGCACGACGTGCCAGCTTGCCCGGGATCAGGTAATTGCGTGCGTAGCCGTCCTTGACCTTGACGACATCGCCCAGGTTGCCAAGCTTGCCTACTTTTTCAAGAAGAATGATCTGCATGGCGGCTTCCTCAGACCTTGTGTTGATCGGAGTACGGCAGCAGGGCCAGGAAGCGCGCGCGCTTGATGGCCGTCGTCAGCTGGCGCTGGTAGTAGGCACGGGTGCCCGTCAGGCGGGCCGGCGTGATCTTGCCGTTCTCGCTGATGAAGTCGCGCAACACGTCCACTTCCTTGTAGTCGATCTCTTCGACGTTGGCCACCGTGAAGCGGCAGAACCGCTTGCGACGGAAGAGCAGCGACTGGGTGTTGCGCTTGGGGCGCTTGTCCTTGGAAAAACGACCTTTACCACGGGGTGGGGGCATGAAGACCTCCTGAAGAATCAGAAACTGGGACCGGATGAAAAGCGAACCTGCAGGCGATCAAGCCGCAACTTCGACCGAGGTGATGTGGAAGACCAGACCGCGCCCGTTGCGCGCCGGTGTCAGGAAGCCTGCAAACAGGCCGGCTGAACCCAGCGTGGTGGCCGCCAGCGTGCGCGTGATGTCCCCGATGCCCACCGCACTGATCTCGAGCGAGACCTTGCGAGGCTGCTTGTCTTCGCTGACCTGGCCTTCGTGTCGAAGCACCAAATTCAGCGCCGGCAAGCCGGCAGGGGTGTAGCGCAGCGCCTTGCGCTCGACCAGGGTGGCCGACAGAACCAGGTGGTTCGTGCCCGCTGTCTCGCCCTGGGCGGGCGTCACGGCCGCAACCGGCGCGTCGGTCAGGCCGAGGCCTCCTGACGCTCCTTGCGCGACTCTTCCCGATCCGCCGCCTTCATCATGATGGAGGGGTTGGTCTCGGCCTTGTTGCGCTTGACCGTCATGTGCCGAAGCACAGCGTCGTTGAAGCGGAAGCCAGTTTCGAGCTCGGTCAGGACAGCCTGGCTGCACTCGATGTTCAGGCAAAGATAGTGCGCCTTGGCCAGCTTTTGGATCATGTAGGAAAGCTGCCGGCGGCCCCAGTCCTCGACGCGGTGCAGCTTGCCGCCGCCGGCCGTGACCAGGGTCTTGTAGCGTTCCAGCATGGCTGGAACCTGTTCGCTTTGATCCGGGTGGATCAGCAGAACGATCTCGTAGTGACGCATGAATGCTCCTTGTGGGTTCGTGCAGCGGTTTGGAACCCTCGGGTTCCTTGTCCGCCTGCAACGCTAGCCGCCCCTTCAGCGTCTGTAGAAAAGGGTGCGGCAAGGGTGGAAAAGCTTTTGAGTATAGCCCGCAAATGACAGCGGCCCCCGGGGTAACCCCCGGGGGCCGCTGCGGACTAGCACACGCCTTCAGCTCAGGCGCGGCTGGTGTTCAGGTTCGGGTAGCGCACGTGCTCCACCAATTCCTGGATGTCCTGCTTGGGCGCAGGCGTCAGCAGGCTGACGATGATGATCACTGCAAAGCCCAGCGGCACCCCGAACACGCCAGCGGAGATCGGCAGGATGCCGAGCCAGGTGTAGTCGGCAATCGGGTCTGTCACGCCGAACAGGCCGCGCATCCACGGGTGCGTGGTGATCATGTAGTACAGCGTGATCGACACGCCCGACAGCATGCCCAGACAGGCCCCCCACTTGCTCGCCCGCTTCCAGAAGATGCCGAGCACCAGCGCCGGGAAGAAGCCCGCCGCAGCCAGCGAGAAGGCCGCCGACACCAGGAAGAGGATGTCGGCCATCTTCAGCGACGCCACATAGGCCGCCGCCAGGGCCACCACGAGCAACAGCACCTTGGAGATCATCACCCGGCGCGCGGTCGGTGCGTTGGGATCGATCATCTTGTAGTACAGGTCGTGGCTCAGCGCGTTGGCGATGGTCAGCAACAGGCCGTCGGCCGTGGACAGCGCAGCAGCCAAGCCACCCGCGGCCACCATGCCCGAGATCACATACGGCAGGCCGGCGATTTCCGGCGTGGCCAGCACGATGATGTCGCCACCGATGCGCATCTCACCCAGCTGGAAGATGTTGTCCTTGTTGATGTCGGCCACCGACAGCAAGGTCGGATCGACCTTCGCCCAGGCCCCCACCCAGGCCGGCAACTGGTCGAAGGGCGTACCCACCAACACGTTGAAGACCTGGTACTTCACCAGCACCGCCAAGGCAGGCGCCGTGAAATACAGCAGGAAGATGAAGAACAGCGACCAGGTCACCGAGCTGCGCGCTTCCTTCACCGACGGCGTGGTGTAGTAGCGCATCAGGATGTGCGGCAGCGCGGCCGTGCCCACCATCAGGCAGAACACCAGGGCCAGGAAGTTCCGGCGCGAATCGTCGAAGGCCTTCTGCGCCTTTTCGTCGCCGTTCGGGTCACCGGCATAGGCCTGGGCATGCGGGGGCATGCCAGCCAGCGGCCGGGCGCGCGCTTCGTTGGCGGTCTTCGCAGCCGTCCAGGCGGTCTTCGCAGCCGCTTCGTCCTTGGGCAGCGCGGCCAGGGCCTTCTCGGCCGCCTGCACGTCGGCCAGCGGTGCGTTCGCAGCCTTCAGCTCGTCGAGCTTGGTCTGCGCCGCTGCCCGGTCTGCCGCGAGCGCTGCAGGAACGTCCTTCAGCTTGGCGGTCAGGTCGTCGGCGCGCTGCTTGAAGATGGCGATGACTTCCTTTTCCTTCGGGTCGGCGATCAGCTCCTTCTCCTTGGCCGAGACCTTCTCGAGCTGCGCGCCATAGATCGCCTGCGGCACGGGAACACCCGTCTGCTTCACGCTCAGCCAGATCACCGGGATCAGGTAGGCAATGATCAGGATGATGTACTGCGCCACCTGCGTCCAGGTGACGGCACGCATGCCGCCCATGAACGAGCACACCAGGATGCCACCCAGGCCGACGAAGATGCCGATCTCGAAGGCCAGGCCCGAGAGGCGGGTGGTGATCAGGCCCACGCCGTAGATCTGTGCCACCACGTAGACGAAGGACACCAGGATCGCGATCAGGATGCCGATGAAGCGGGCCAGGTTGCCTTCATAGCGCGCACCCAGGAAGTCGGGAATGGTGAACTGCCCGAACTTGCGCAGGTAAGGCGCGAGGAACAGCGCCACCAGGCAGTAGCCACCCGTCCAGCCCATGATGAAGGCCAGCCCGCCGTAGCCGGTGAGGTACAGCGTACCGGCCATGCCGATGAAGGACGCTGCGCTCATCCAGTCGGCACCGGTGGCCATGCCGTTGTAGACGGCCGGCACACGGCGGCCGGCGACGTAGTACTCGGCGGCGTCGCTGGTGCGGCTCATGATGCCGATGCCGGCATACAGGCCCACGGTGGCGAGCAGGAAGACGATGCCGATGGCACCGCGGGACAGGCCCATCTGCTCGGCGATGGCCAGCAGCAGCACGAAGACAATGAAGCCCCCGGTGTACCAGCCATAGACCTTGTTCAGGCCCTTCTTGAAGGCTGCATTGGCCTCCTTGTTGGAGACCCCAGCCTGGGGTTCGAAACTCAAGCCAGCCATGTCATTCCTCCTCGGCCACGCCGTGCTCGATGTCGAGCTTGTTCATGTAGTGGGCATAAAACGCAATGATGGCCACGTAGACCACCAGCGCGCCTTGCGCCCCAACCCAGAAGCTGAAGGGCCAGCCAAAGAAGTTGAAGTTCAGGTCGCGCGCGAAGAACGCCATCACATAGGTCACCACGAACCAGATCGCAAGCAGGACCGACGTGATCCTGAGGTTCTTGCGCCAGTAGCTCTGGTGGTTTTCGCTTACTTTCAACATCGTCACCTCCTGGTTTTCCGGGACACCGAAACGCCTGCCGCCTTCAGAGCGCGGCCTTCTCCACCAACAAACCGGTTTCGCGCTCGAGCTGCGCGGCCACCTTGGGCTCGAAGCCCCTGAGGTGACGGATGATCTTCACGGCCTCTTCCGGGGCCTGACGGTCCACGTGCACGCGTGCCAGCTGATACCAGCCGTGCGGGGACATGGGTTGCAATTCGGTGTTCTTCTTCAAGGCGACGACGGCCTCGTCGAAGCGCTGCAGGCGGATCAGGACCAAACCCTGGCCGTACCAGGCGCGATCGAGCTGGGGCGAGAGCTGCGTGCTGCGCTGAAAGGCTGCCAGCGCGGCGTCCCACTGGCCGTACGCCTCGAGCATGAAGCCGTGGTTGAACCAGGCCCGTGCGTCATCAGGCTTCAATGCCACCAGACGCTCGGAGTCTGTCAGGGCGCGTGCGGTCTCGCCAGCCTGAGTGAGAAGGTGGGCCCGGCTGGCGAGTGCGTAGGTGTCGTCGGGCCAGCGAAGGAGCATGGCGTCGAAGAACGTCTGCGCTGCCTGGGTTCGACCCAGCACCAGACAGGCGATGGCGCGCCATTTCAACCACAGGTAATCCAGGCGACCGGTCTTCATCCGCGGCAATCCGTGTAGCCCAGCTGCTCGCACATCAGGTACCCGCGTTCGACGAACACGATGAAGCTGAGGATGAGCAGCAGGAAAAAAGTGACGAAGGGCACGTGCTCGTCGGACACGAGACGCGGTGTGAGCTTGCGCGTGGGCACGGTGAAAGGCTTGCCGAGCACCTGCAGCAGCTTGTAGAAAAAGTTGCTGTCGCGCTTGGCCCCTGCCAGCACGTAAAGCGCACCCTGCCCCAACAGCGCCAGCAGGGCGATGTACAGCACCACTTGTGCGATGTTCAGGACGTTCAGCATGCCAGCACGCACCCCTTTGTAAGGTGACGTGAAGGTTCGTGAGCACGCCTTACGGCTTTCTGACGCTGGGGGCATTACCCTGCGTAAGCCCCCTCAGGTGTTTCCCTGAGAGCCGAGCAGACTCAGCGTTTGGCCAGCCGCTGCCAAGTTTCGACGACAGTGTCGGGGTTCAGCGAGATGGACACAATGCCCTCGGCCGCCAGCCAGTCGGCGAAATCCGGGTGGTCGCTGGGGCCCTGGCCGCAGATGCCGACGTACTTGCCGGTCGCCCTGCACGCGGCGATGGCGCGCGATATCAACGCCTTCACCGCCGGGTCACGTTCGTCGAAATCGCTGGCCAGCTGTTCGAGACCGGAATCGCGGTCGAGCCCGAGCGTGAGCTGGGTCAGGTCGTTGCTTCCGATCGACATGCCGTCGAAGTGCTCCAGGAACTGTTCGGCCAGGATGGCGTTGCTGGGCACCTCGCACATCATGATCAGCCGCAGGCCGTTCTCGCCGCGCTTCAGGCCGCGTTCTGCCAGCATTTCCGCAACACGCTCGGCCTGGCGCACGGTGCGCACGAAGGGCACCATGATCTCGACGTTGCTGAAGCCCATGTCCTGGCGCACGCGCTTGAGGGCCTCGCATTCCATCGCGAACGCATCGCTGAACTCGCCGCTGAGGTAGCGGCTGGCACCGCGGAAACCGAGCATGGGGTTTTCTTCATCGGGCTCGTAGCGCGTGCCACCGATGAGCTTGCGGTACTCGTTGCTCTTGAAGTCGGACAGCCGCACGATCACCGACTTCGGCCAGAAGGCCGCGGCAATGGTGGCAATGCCTTCGACCACCTTGTCGACATAGAAGGCGCGCGGGCTGGCGTGGCCGCGGGCCACGCTCTCGACCGCCTTTTTCAGGTCGGCATCGATGTTGGGGTAGTCGAGGATCGCCTTCGGGTGCACCCCGATGTTGTTGTTGATGATGAATTCCATCCGCGCCAGGCCGACACCGCTGTTGGGCATCTGCGCGAAGTCGAAGGCCAGCTGCGGGTTGCCCACGTTCATCATGATCTTGATCGGGCAATACGGCATCTCGCCGCGCACGACGTCGGTGATCTCGGTTTCCAGCAGGCCGTCGTAGACGAAACCCGTGTCGCCTTCCGCGCAGGACACCGTGACCAGGGCGCCGTCGCTGATCTTGGCAGTGGCGTCGCCGCAGCCCACGACCGCCGGAATGCCGAGTTCACGCGCGATGATGGCGGCGTGGCAGGTGCGGCCACCCCGGTTGGTGACGATGGCGCTGGCGCGCTTCATCACCGGTTCCCAGTTGGGGTCGGTCATGTCCGTGACGAGCACGTCGCCGGGCTGGACCTGGTCCATGTCGGCCGGGCTGCGCACCAGTCGCGCCGGGCCCGTGCCCACCTTCTGGCCAATGGCGCGGCCTTCGGCCAGCACCGGCGTCTTGCTGTGGTCGCCCTTGAGCTTGAAGCGCTGCTCGGCCTTGCCCTCGGACTGGCTCTTCACCGTTTCCGGCCGCGCCTGCAGGATGTAGATCTGGCCGTCGATGCCGTCCTTGCCCCACTCGATGTCCATCGGGCGGCCATAGTGCTTCTCGATGATCAGCGCGTACTTGGCCAGTTCGGTGACTTCGGCGTCGTTGAGCGAAAAGCGGTTGCGCTGTTCGGGCGGGGAGTCGATCACCTTCACCAGCTTGCCGCTGGCGGCTTTCTCTTCAGGCGACGCGAATTCCATGCGCTGCAGCTTGCTGCCCAGCACGCGGCGAATGACCGCCGGCCGGCCGGCCGTGAGCGTGGGCTTGTGGACATAGAACTCGTCGGGGTTGACGGCACCCTGCACCACCGTTTCGCCGAGTCCGTAGCTGCTGGTGACGAACACCACGTCCTTGAAGCCGCTTTCGGTGTCGATGGTGAACAGCACCCCGGCCGAGCCCAGGTCCGAACGCACCATGCGCTGGACGCCGGCCGAAAGGGCCACGTCTGCGTGGGCGAAGCCCTTGTGCACGCGATAGCTGATGGCGCGGTCGTTGTAGAGGCTGGCGAAGACCTCTTTCATGTGGTGCAGCACAGCGTCGACGCCTGTGACGTTCAGGAAGGTTTCCTGCTGGCCCGCGAAGGAGGCATCGGGCAGGTCTTCGGCGGTGGCCGAGGAACGCACCGCAAAACTGGTGCGCTCGGGTTGCGGGGAGTCGGCCACCAGCGTCTGGAAATGGCTCCGGATGGCGGCGTCAAGGTCGGCCGGGAAAGGCGTCTCGACGATCCAGCGCCTGATCTCTTCACCCGCCACGGCGAGCGCGCGGGTGTCCTCGACGTTCAAGGTTTCCAGCCGTCGACGGATGCGCGCTTCCAGCCCGTCGTGCAACAGGAATTGGCGAAACGCATGCGCGGTGGTGGCGAAGCCGCCGGGCACCCTCACGCCAGTGGCCGCCAGTTGGCTGATCATTTCGCCGAGCGAGGCGTTCTTGCCGCCCACGGTCTCGACGTCGGTCATTCTCAGGTGTTCAAACGGGACGACCAGGGCGGTCGCCAGGGTAGCAGCAGACATGGGAAAGCTCCGTGATGTGAAGAAATCGGTGCTTCCGCTGCCGCGACCGGGCCGCGCACCTTCCCCTGGGGGGCAGCGCTGGCGGGTCGAAACGGGTGGCCGAGGGTGGACATCTCAGGGCACGGTTGGCGGAATGGGTGGACAGATTCTACGGACTTCCTCCTTATCATGGCCGAATTCTCCTCGTGCAAGGCTCGTCTCATGACCGACAGGACCGTGTTCTTTGTGTCCGACGGCACCGGCATCACGGCCGAAACCTTCGGCAATTCCATCCTCAACCAGTTCCCCACGAAACCGCGCCACGTGCGCCGGCCGTTCATCGACAGCGTCGACAAGGCGCTGGCGGTGGTCGACGAAATCAACCGGGTGACCGAGGCCGAGGGCAAGCGCAGCATCGTCTTCATCACGCTCATCGACGACGAGGTGCGCAGCATCGTCACCGGCCCGGGCTGCAAAGGCATGGTGCTCGACATGTTCCGCACCTTCGTCGAGCCACTCGAGGTCGAACTCGGCGTGAAGAGCAACCACCGGGTCGGCCGTTTTTCCGACGCCAGCGAGAGCGCCGAATACCACGACCGCATCGAAGCCATCAACTTCAGCCTGGCTCACGACGATGGCCAGAGCGCACGCAACCTCGACATTGCCGACGTGGTGCTGCTGGGCGTCAGCCGCAGCGGCAAGACGCCCACGAGCCTGTACCTGGCCATGCAGCACGGCATCAAGGCCGCCAACTATCCGCTGATCCCCGAAGACTTCGACCGCGGCCACCTGCCCAAGCCGCTGCAGCCGTTCAAGCGCAAGTGCTTCGGTCTGACGATCGACCCGGAGCGCCTGTCGCAGATCCGCCATGAGCGCCGGCCCGACAGCAAGTACTCGGCCCTGGCGAACTGTCGCTTCGAAGTGAACGAGGCCGAGGCGATGATGCGCCGCGAGGGCATCGCCTGGCTGTCGTCGACGCACAAGTCCATCGAGGAGATTGCGACCACCATCCTGCGCGACCTGCGGCCCGACAGGCTCATCTACTGACGGCGCCTGGCACTTTCGTACAGACACACCGCCGCGGCCGCGGCCACGTTCAACGACTCTTCGCCGCCTGGCTGCGGAATGCGCACCTGAAGCGCGCAACGCGTCAGCAGTTCCGGCGAGATGCCCTGCCCTTCATGGCCCAGCACCCAGGCACAGGGCTCCGGCAGTTCGGCCTGCGGCAGCGACAGGCCACCGTGCGAACTGGTGGCCACCCAGGGCACGCTCAAAGCCCCCAGCGCCTCGTGACCCAGGCTCTCGTGCAGGTCCAGCGCGAAGTGCGCTCCCATCCCAGCGCGCAGGACTTTCGGCGACCACAGGGCAGCGGTGCCCTGCAGCGCCAGCACCTGACGCACGCCGAAGGCCGCCGCGCTGCGCAGGATGCTGCCGACATTGCCCGGGTCCTGAACGCGGTCGAGCACGACGCTGGCCGCGGTGGGCTGAAGTGCTCGTGGCAGCAGCGTGTCGATGAGGAATCCAATCGCTGCTGGCGAGGCCAGCCCGCTGATGCCCGCCATCAGCGCCGCCGGCAAGACCGCCACCTGCGGTGCCCAGCTGGCCAGATCACGCAAGCCGGGCTGGGCCCAGGCCTCCTCGGTCAGCACCGCTTGGCGTGCCGGCAAGCCGCGCAGCCTGAGCGCACTGCATAGGTGGTCGCCCTCGAGCCACAACGCGCCGGCGCGTCGGTAATGGCCGCCGTCCTGCACGAGCCGGCGCAGCTGGCGCAGCAAGGGGTTGTCCTTCGAGGTGATGGCCTGCACCCGGGGCGGATTGCGGTGCTCGCTCACGAAGTTTCCATGCGGGTCTCGCGCACCGGCGCGAAGCTCATGCGGTGCATGCTGCAGGGACCCAGGCGGCGCAGCGCGGCCAGATGTTCGGGCGTGCAGTAGCCCTTGTGGCTGGCGAATCCGTAGTCGGGGAACTGCAGGTCCATTGCCGCGCAGAGCCGGTCGCGGTGCACCTTGGCCAAAATCGACGCGGCGGCAATCGACGCCACCTTGCGGTCACCCTTGACGACGGCCTCGGCCGGCATGGGCAGCAGCGGCAGGCGATTGCCGTCGACCTGCACGCGCAACGGTGCCAGGCGCAGGCCGCCCACCGCGCGCTGCATGGCCAGCAGCGTGGCCTGCAGGATGTTGTGCTGGTCGATCTCGTCGACGCTGGCCTCGGCCACGCACACGCACAGGGCCTTGGCGCAGATTTCCGCATACAGCAGCTCGCGCCGTGCCGCCGTCAACAGCTTCGAGTCGGCCAGGCCGCGGATGGGTTGCAGTTCGTCCAGGATGACCGCGGCCGCGACCACAGGGCCGGCCAGGGGGCCGCGCCCCGCTTCGTCCACGCCAGCCACCATCGCAGCCGGCTGCTGCACGCGCAGCCGAGGCAAGGCCCCGCGCGTGCGCGGCAACTCGGGCCAGTCCAGCAGCAGCTGGCTAGCCTTCGATGACTTGCGCGATGGCATCGGTGGCACAGCGGGCGGTGTCGCGACGCAGCAGCTGGTGCAGTTCGTCGAAGCGGCGGGCCACCTGGTCGGCACGCGCGCTGTCGTCGAGGGCCTGCAGCGTGGCATGGGCCAGGGCTGCGGGCGTGCAGTCGTCCTGGATGAGCTCGGGTACGACGAAGTCGCGGCACAGGATGTTGGGCAGGCCCACCCAGGGCTGGTATCGCATGCGCTTCATCAGCTGCCAGCTCAGCGCCTGCATGCGATACGCAATGACCATGGGCCGCTTGAACAAGGCGGCCTCGAGCGTGGCCGTGCCGCTGGCGATGAGCGTGGCGTCGCAGGCCGCCAGCGCCGTGTGGCTCTGGCCGTCCAGCCACTGCAGCGCCACGCCGGGTGCGTGGGCTGCCGCCAACGGCGCGAGCAGCTCGCGCAGACCCGGCACCACCGGCAGCACGAAGCGCATCGCCGGCCGCTCCCGCGCCAGCCGGGCCAGCGTCTGCATGAAGACGGGTGCGATGTATTGGATCTCGCTGCGGCGGCTGCCGGGCAGCACGGCCAGCACCGTGTCGCCTTCGGCCAGGCCGAGCGACCGGCGGGCCTCGACCCTGGGCGGCTTCAGCGGGATGGTGTCGGCCAGCGGGTGCCCGACATAGGTGGCGGCCACGCCATGGCGGTGCAGCAGTTCGGGTTCGAAGGGAAACAGGCAGAGCACGTGGTCACAGCTTTCGGCCATGCGTCGGGCACGCCCGCCGCGCCATGCCCAGATGGAGGGACAGACGAAGTGCACGGTCCTGACGCCGGCGGCCTTCAGGCGTTTTTCCAGGCCCAGGTTGAAGTCGGGCGCGTCGACGCCGACGAAGGCGCGCGGTGGCGACTGCAACAAGCGAAGGGCCAGCGCGTCGCGAATGCCCTTGATCTCGCGGTAGTGGCGCAGCACCTCGACATAGCCGCGCACCGCCAGCTTGTCGTGCGGCCACCAGGCCTGGAAGCCCTGGGCGGCCATGCGCGGGCCGCCAATGCCGGCCGTCTGCAGCCCCGGCCAGCGCTGGCGCAGGCCACCCAGCAGCAGTCCGGCCAGCAGGTCGCCAGAGGCTTCACCAGCGACGAGGGCCAGCTCCATCGGGTTCGCCGTGCCTGCTATCGAGCAATGCCGCGCTTGGAGCCGGCGATGAAGTCGAGCAGGCTCTGCACATCGGCCTGCGCGTCCGCGTCGGTGGTCTGCGCCTTGAGTGCCGCCATGGCCTCGGTGGCCTGGGCCAGCGTGAGGCCATCGCGGTAGAGCAACCGGTGCATCTGCTTGACCTGGGCGATGCGCTCGCGCGAAAAGCCGCGGCGCCGCAGGCCTTCGACGTTGAAGCCGTGCACCCCCAGCGGATGGCCCGACACCATCATGAACGGCGGCACGTCCTGCGACACATGGCTCTGGAAACCGGTCATCGCGTGTGCCCCGATCTTGCAGAACTGGTGCACCCCCGTGAGCCCACCCACGATGACCCAATCGCCCACGTGCACGTGACCGGCCAGCGTGGCGTTGTTCGCCAGGATGGTGTGGTTGCCGACCTGCACGTCGTGGGCAATGTGCACGTAGGCCATGATCCAGTTGTCGTCGCCAACCCGCGTGATGCCCCCGTCCTGCGCCGTGCCCCGGCTGAAGGTGCAGAACTGGAAGATGGTGTTGCGATCCCCGATGTGCAGCTCGGTCGGCTCGCCACGGTACTTCATGTCCTGCGGCACGCAGCCCAGGGCAACGTGGTCATGGATGCGGTTACCCGCGCCGATGGTGGTGGGGCCGTCGAGCGTGCAGTGAGAACCGATGCTGCTGCCGGCACCGATGCGGACACCCGCTCCGATGACGGTGAAGGGGCCGACCGTGACGTCATCGGCCAGTTCGGCGGCGCTGTCCACCAGCGCGCTGGGGTGGATGCGCGACATGGTCTTCAGGCCACGCGGCGCATGGTGCACATCATGTCGGCTTCGACGGCGAGCTGGCCGTCGACCGTGGCCCGGGTCTTGTACTTGTAGATGCCGGCCTTCACGCGGTCGATGGTCGCTTCCAGGATGAGCTGGTCGCCGGGGCCCACCGGGCGCTTGAAGCGGCAGCCGTCGATGCCGGCGAAGTACACCACGGTCTGGTCGTCGGGCTCGGCGTCGGCCGACTCGAAGGACAGCAGTGCAGCAGCCTGGGCCAGGGCCTCGAGCATCAGCACGCCGGGCATCACCGGGCGGGCAGGAAAGTGGCCGGTGAAGAAGGGCTCGTTGTAGGTGACGTTCTTCAGCGCCTTGATGCGCACGCCCTTTTCAATCTCGAGCACGCGGTCCACCAGAAGGAAGGGGTAGCGGTGCGGCAGCTTCTGCAGGATGCGTTGAATGTCCATCATGTTCCAGGCCCCTCAGGCCTTCTTCTCGAGCGCGCGCAGACGTTCGCGCATCGCGTGCAGGTTGCGTAGCGTGGCCGCGTTCTTTTCCCAGGATGCATTGTCATCGAACGGGAACAGGCCGCTGTACTGACCCGGCTTGTGGATGGACCGCGTCACCACCGTGGCCGCACTGATGTGCACGTGGTCGACGATCTCCAGATGCCCCAGGATGATCGCGCCACCCCCGGCAGTGCAGTGGCGCCCGATGCGCGCGCTGCCCGCCACACCCACACAACCGGCAAAGGCACTGTGGGCGCCGACGCGCACGTTGTGGCCGATCTGCACGAGGTTGTCGAGCTTGACGCCGTCTTCCAGCACGGTGTCGTCGAGCGCGCCTCGGTCGATGCAGGAGTTCGCACCGATCTCGACATCGTCACCGATCTGCACCGCACCCAGCTGTTCGATCTTTTCCCAGCGCCCCTGCGCCGGAGCGAAGCCGAAGCCGTCAGCGCCGACGACCACGCCACCATGGACGATGCCACGTGCACCGATGCGACAGCCTTCGCCGAACACGACACCGGGCGCAAGGCGCGTGGCCGCGCCGATGACGGCATCGGCGCCCACGTGGGCTTGTGCGCCCAGCACGGCATGGGCCTCGATGCGGGCACCGGCGCCGATATAGGCGAGCGCGCCGACGCTGGCACTGGCATGCAGGAAGGCGCCGGGCTCCACCACGGCGCTGGGATGCACTCCGGCCGAAGGCGGGCGACGCAGGCGGGCAGCCCACCATTGGGTGAGCCGTGCAAAAGCCAGGTACGGGTCGGCGCAGACGATGCACGCGCCGCGGGCTGCCGCAGCTTCACGCTGCGCCTCGGCCACGATGACACAGGCGGCCAGCGAGGACGTCAGCAGGGGCGTGTAGCGCGCGTTGGCAAGAAACGAGATCGACGACGCGTCGGCCGTCTCCAAGGGTGCGATGCGCGTGACCAGGAGATCTGGGCTGCCGATCAGGGTGCCCGACAGCGCGGCTGCCAGGTCACCCAGGCGGGCCTGCACGGGGCGACCGGCTACAGGCACCGCCGGCGCGCTTACTTGGCGCCCGGAGCGGCGGGGGTGTTCAAGGCCCGGATGACCTTGTCGGTGATGTCGACCTTGTTGCTGGCGAACACGACTTCCTGCAGGATCACGTCGTACTTTTCGCTGTCGAAGATCTGCTTGATGACGCGGTTGGCGCGCTCCACCACCGCCGCAAGCTCTTCGTTGCGGCGCTGATTGAGATCTTCCTGGAATTCACGGCGCTTGCGCTGTATGTCGCGATCCTGCTCGACGAGCTCGCGCTGGCGCCGCTGCTGCTCGGTGGAAGCCAGTGTCGGACCGTCCTTCTCGAGCTTGTCGGCGGCCACCTTCAGACGTTGGGCCAGGTCGGCGAGCTCTTTCTCACGCTTGCCGAACTCGGCTTCGAGCTTGGTCTGTGCGGCCTTGGCCGGTACCGCTTCACGCAGCACGCGTTCGCTGTTCACGTAGCCGATCTTCAGTTCCTGGGCCAGCACGGGCGCGGTGCTGGCCATCAGCACCGCAGCGGCGGCCAGCCATCGAATGGCAGAGGTCTTCATCAGAACGCAGTCCCGATCTGGAATTGGAAACGTTGGATTCTATCGTTGCGCAGGAATTGCACAGGCTTGCCGTAGCTCAGCTGAAGCGGGCCGACCGGCGAGATCCAGCTGAGGCCCAGGCCGACCGACGAGCGCAGCGAATCGCCGGTGATCTTCTCGTCTTCGCGCCAGACGTTGCCGGTGTCGACGAAGGCGAACACCCGCAGCGAGCGGTCGTTGCCGGTACCGGGCACCGGGAAATAGAGCGAGGTGTTCAGGTTGAAGCGCTTGGCGCCGCCGATGTAGGCGCCGGTGGGGTCGACCACGCCCAGCGAGCCCTGTTCGAATCCACGCACCGTGCCCAGGCCGCCGCCATAGAAGTTCTTGAACACCGGGAAGGGTTTGCCGCCCAGGCCTTTGCCGAAGCCGATCTCGGCATTGACCCCCAGCGACAGCTTGTAAGGCAACCCCCAGAACTCCTGGTACTGCAGGTTCGTGCGGGTGTAGCGCACGTCGCCGAAAAGGCTGGCCTCCAGGTTCACGCGCTGGTAGCGGCCGGCCGAAGGCGTGAGCACGCTGTCGCGGGCGTCACGCGCCCAGCCCAGGGTCAGCGGGAAGGCGTTGGCCTTGTTGCCGTACAGCGCCCGGTAGTTCAGGTAGCTCAGCGGAATGCCGGCGCTGGTGCCGATCTCGGTGCGCTCGAAGCCCACGCCCATGAACACGGTGTCGTATTCGGAGAACGGCACGCCGAAGCGGATGGCCGCACCGGGCGTGGTCAGGTCGTAGGCGTCGCCCAGGCTGTTGAAAGGCCGGCTGACGCGATAGAACACGTCGATGGCGCGCGAGATGCCGTCCACTGTCCAGTAAGGGTCGACGGTACTCAGCACCAGTGCACGGTTGTAGCGGCTGGTGTTGACCTCGATGCCGAGGTAGTTGCCCGAGCCGAAGGCGTTGTCCTGCTTGATCGATGCCGTGAAGGTGAACTTCTCGGCGTTCGAGTAGCCGGCACCCACGATCAGGTTGCCGGTGGGCTTCTCGGTGACGTTGACGACGAGGTCGACCTGGTCGGGTGCACCCGGCACCTCGTTGGTCTCGACGTCGACGTCCTTGAAGTAGCCGAGCCGGTCGACGCGTTCCTTCGACAGCTTGATCAGGCCGCCGTCGTACCAGGCCGATTCGAGCTGCCGGAATTCTCTTCGGATGACTTCGTCGCGGGTGCGCGTGTTGCCGGCGACGTCGATCCGGCGCACGTAGACCCGGCGCTGCGGCTCGGCGCTGAGCACCACCGAGACCTGGCCCGTCGCACGGTCGATCTCGGGCCGCTGGTCGATGCGAGCGAAGGCGTAGCCGTACAGGCCGAACAGATCGGTGAAGCGGCGCGTGGTCTCGGCCACCGCGTCGCCACGGTAGGGCTGGCCCGGGCGCAGGGCCACGAAAGCGCGGAACTCGTCTTCCTTGCCCAGGTAGTCGCCTTCCAACCGCACGCTCGTGACCGTGTAGGGCTGGCCCTCGCGGACCGAGATCGCCACCGAGATCGTCTGCTTGTCGGGCGAGATCGTGACCTGGGTCGATTCGATGGCGAATTCGAGATAGCCGCGGTTGACGTAGTACGCGCGCAGCTTCTCCAGGTCGGCGTTGAGCTTGGTGCGCGAGTAGCGGTCGGTCTTGCTGTACCAGGTGAACCAGCCCGAGGGCGTCAGCTCGAACAGGCCGAGCAGAGTCGATTCATCGAAGACCTTGTTGCCGGTGATCCGGATGTCGCGGATGCGCGCAGCGTCACCCTCGGTCATCGTGAAGGTGACGTTGACGCGGTTGCGCTCGATCGGGGTGATGGTCGTCACCACCTCAGCGCCATACAGGCTGCGTCCCAGGTACTGGCGCTTGATTTCCTGTTCGGCGCGGTCGATCAGGGCCCGATCGAAGGGCAGGCCTTCGCCGATGCCGGCGTCGCGCAGCGACTTCGACAGCGGGTCCTTGTCGAATTCCTTCAGGCCCACGAAGGTGACGTTGGCGATGATCGAGCGTTCGTCGACGATGACGACGGCCACATCGCCCTCGATCTCGATGCGCACGTCCTTGAACAGGCCGGTCGCGAACAGCGAGCGCAGGGCGGTGGAGCCCTTGTCGTCGGTGTAGGTGTCGCCGATGCGGAAGGGCAGCGCAGCGAACACCGTACCCGGGTCGGTGCGCTGCAGTCCTTCGATGCGGATGTCCTTCAGCACGAAGGGCTCGACGGCCTGGGCGGGTGCGGCCATGACAGCCGCAGCAGCGACCACCAGGGCCGCGCTGTGGCGCAGGGGCCCGAACGGGTGAACAGGAAACATGGGGTTCAGTTGGCGCCCAGCAGGCGGGCCACGTCGTTGTAGAGGGCGACCGACATCATCAGCATCAGGACGGCAATGCCGCCACGCTGCAGTCTGGCCAGCCAGAGATCGGAAGGCGGCCGGCCGGTCACCGCCTCGAAAATGTAATACATCAGGTGCCCACCATCGAGCATGGGCAGGGGCAGCAGGTTCAGCACACCGAGACTGACGCTCACCAGTGCCAGGAAGCCCAGGTAGAACGCCAGGCCCTGGTTCACCGACTGGCCGGCGTAGTCGGCAATGGTCAGCGGCCCGCTCAGGTTCTTGATCGACGCTTCGCCGATGAGCATGCGGCCGAGCATCTGCACCGTCAGCGCCGAGACTTCCCAGGTGCGCGTGGCGCCGAGCACGAGGCCGTCGATCGGGCCACGACGCACCGTCACCATCTCGGCGGGCTGGCCCACGAAGGCATCGACACGGCCGACACTGGCGCCGGCGCCCTCATTGGCCGCGGCGTCGGTCACGACCCGCGGCGTCACGGTCATGCGCAGCGTTTGTCCGCTGCGCTCCACCAGCCAGGCCTGCGCCGGGGCACGGTCACCGACCACGCCTGAGCGGATGCGCTCACGCAGCGTCTGCGCATCGCTCAACGCCTGGCCGTCGACGCTGAGCACGCGGTCGCCTGGGCGCAGCCCGGCCTGCGCCGCAGGCCCGCCGGCCTTGACCTCGCCGAGCACCGGTTCGCTGTAGGGACCGCCCAGGCCGATGGTGCGCATCAGGCTGGCGTCGACGTCACGCGTGGGCAGGCCGGCCAGGTCAAGCATCAGAGTGCGCCTGCCCGTGCCGTCACGCCGGCTCACCTGCAGTTCCACGCGGCCCTGGCGCAAGGCCGCCTGCGTGACCTCCCAGCGCAGGTCGGTCAGGGAGTCGACGTCGCGCCATTCGGTGCCGTCGTGCGACAGAGCACGCACCCAGTCACCGGTCCGCAGGCCGGCACGTTCGGCCCGGCTCTCGGCCACGGGCGGGCCCAGGACGGCCTTGGGTTCTTCCAGGCCGATCCAGTGCGCTGCGGCGTAGAGCAGGATCGCGAGGGCCAGATTGGCGATCGGACCCGCCGCCACGATGGCCGCCCGCTTGGCCAACGGCTGGCGGTTGAAGGCGCGCGGAAGATCGGCTGGCAGCACGCCACCTTCGCGCTCGTCGAGCATGCGCACATAGCCGCCCAGGGGCAGCGCGCACAAGACGAACTCCGTCGACTCCGGCGTCTTCTGGTGTCGCCACAGCACCTGCCCGAAGCCTACCGAGAAGCGCAGCACCTTCACGCCGCAGGCCACCGCCACCCGGTAGTGACCGTATTCGTGGATGACGATGAGAACGCCCAGCGTGAGCAGGAAAGCGAGGATGGTGGTGATCACGATGCGATGTCCTGGACGCGCTGGCGCGCGTGGGCACGGGCCCGGGTGTCGATGTCGAGCAGGTCGTCGAGCACTCTCGCGGGGCCGAGGCGGGAGACGAAGCTGTCCACCGTGTCGGCGTTGACGCGGTGGATGTCGGGAAACCGGATCCGACCGCCGAGGAAAGCTGCGACCGCTTCTTCGTTCGCCGCGTTGAGCACCGCGGTACTGCCACTGGGTGCGGCCAGGGCGTCGTAGGCCAGCTGCAGACCTGGAAACCGGGCCGGGTCGGGCGGCTCGAAGCTCAAGGCTTGCAGCTTCAGGAAGTCCAGGCGTTCCGCGCCCGACTCGATTCGGTCGGGAAAGGACAGGCCGTAGGCAATGGGCACCTTCATGTCGGGCGTGCCCAGCTGCGCCAGCACCGAGGCGTCGCGGCAGACCACCATCGAATGAATGATGCTCTGCGGGTGCAAGACGACGCGAATGCGTTCGGGCGCCAGGTCGAACAGCCAGCGCGCCTCGATCACTTCGAGCGCCTTGTTCATCATGGTGGCCGAATCCACCGAGATCTTCTGCCCCATCACCCAGTTCGGGTGCGCCACGGCCTGAGCGGGCGTAATGTCGCCAAAGGTGGCCGGGTCGCGCTGGCGGAACGGGCCGCCGCTGGCGGTCAGGATGATGTGGTCGATGCGCGAGACCCAGCGGCTGCGGTCTTCCGGCAGGCACTGGAAGATGGCGGAATGTTCGCTGTCGATCGGCAGCAGCGTCGCGCCACCGTCCTTCACGGCCTGCATGAACAGGTCGGCGCCCACCACCAGTGCCTCCTTGTTCGCCAGCAAGAGGCGCTTGCCAGCGCGTGCGGCGGCCAGGCAGGGCGGCAGGCCGGCCGCGCCGACGATCGCCGCCATGACGCTGTCGACCTCCGGGCTGGCCGCCAGGTCGCACAGCGCCTGCGCACCGACCAGCACCTCGGTGCGGACCTTGTGCTCGGCCAGTGCCGCGCGAAGCACCTGCGCGCGCTCTTCGGTCGGCAACACCGCCACGCGCGGACGAAAGCGCAGGCATTGCTGCAGCAGCACGTCGACCCGCGCATGGGCCGTGAGTCCGACGATGTCGAAGCGCTCGGGATGACGCGCCACCACGTCCAGCGTGCTCACACCGACCGAACCCGTCGAGCCGAGCACGACCAGGCGCTGCGGCCGGCCCGCTGGAGATTGACTTTCGGGGACTACAGCGCTCATGGGTTGCTCAGGGAAGTCAGTGCCAATGCCAGCGGCAACACCGGCAACAGGGCGTCGACACGGTCGAGCACGCCACCGTGGCCAGGCAACAGGCGGCTGCTGTCCTTGGCCCCTGCGGCGCGCTTGACCAGCGATTCGATTAGGTCGCCGGCAACGCTGAACGCCGAGAGCCACGCCAATGCCAGCAGCATGCCGCCCCAGCCCAGCCCCTGCTGCAGCCGGGTGTAAAGGCTGCTGCTGTCGACCCCGAAGTGGCGGTCGATGGCCAGCCAGCCCGATGCCAGCAGCAGCACGCCGGCGAACCCTGACCAAACGCCCTCCCAGCTCTTGCCCGGGCTGATGGTGGGAGCAAGCTTGCGCCGGCCGAAGCGGCGCCCGCCGAAGTAGGCTGCGACATCCGCCATCCATACCAGGCACAACATCGACAGCAGGAAGTTGATGCCCAGCACCCGGGCATTGGCAAGCGCCAGCCAGGCGGCCCACAGTCCTACCAGACCCAGCAACCAGCGCGCGGTACGTGGCAGGCCCGGCCAGGCCGCTGGACCACGGCGCAACGCCAGCCCGCCGCCCACGGCCCAGAGCGTCACCGCCACCCACCACAACACGGGCGGGGCATGAGCGCCCCAGGTGCTGGTCAGGGCTGCCATGCCGGCAAGGCCCACTGCCAGCCCGAAGAACGCCGAAGCCACCCAGCCGGCCTGATTGAGACGACCCCACTCCCAACCCGCGGCTGCGATCAGTGCCAGGGTCAGAAGCGCAAACGGCCAGAGGCTGGCCTGGGCCAACGCTGCCAGCAGCATGAGAACGAGCGCCACAGCGGTGACGATGCGGGGCAACAGCATCGTTTCAGGCCCGCCCGGGGCTACAGCGAATCCGGCATGGCAGGCCATCGCCAGGCTTGGCCCCGAACGATGCGGGCATGTCATGCGCCCGCAGGCACGACTTCCGGCGCACGAATGCCGCCGAAGCGACGGTCGCGTTGCGCATAGGCCAGCAGGGCAGAGTCGATCTCGGCCTCGCCGAAATCAGGCCAAAGACATTCGGTGAAGAACAGTTCCGCGTAGGCGGCCTGCCAGAGCAGGAAGTTGCTCATCCGCATTTCGCCACCGGTGCGGATGAAAAGGTCGGGATCGGGCGCGAAGCTCAAGGCCAGCTGGCGCGACAGAAACTGCTCGTCGAAGTCTTCCGGCCTCACACCTTCGGCAAGTGCGCGGCGACAGGCTTGAACCACGTCCCAGCGACCACCGTAGTTGAAGGCCACCGACAGCGTGATCCGGGTGTTGTGTTCGGTCAGCTGTTCGGCGTGCTCCCAGGCGGCGCGCAGCTTGTCGGACACCGCGGAACGGTCGCCGATGATGCGGATGCGGACCCCGTCGCCGGCCATCTTCGTCAGGTACTTCGACACCGCCACCAGCACCAGGCTCATCAGCCCCGAGACCTCTTCGGTCGGGCGTTTCCAGTTCTCGGAGGAGAACGCAAACACCGTCAGGTACTGCACACCCCTGTCGGCAAAGGCATTCACGGCCCGGACCAGGGCGTCGACGCCCTGCTTGTGGCCGAAGAAGCGCGGCATGTAGCGCTGGCGTGCCCAGCGGCCGTTGCCGTCCATGACCACCGCCACATGGCGGGGCACGGCTTCGCCACGCAGGTCGTGGGGGAGCATCGAATTGGCAGGCATGGAGAACGGCGGCCTCAGACCGCCATCACTTCCGCTTCTTTGCCCTGCACGAGCTTGTCGATTTCAGCGATGGTGCGGTCGGTGAGGCGCTGCACATCGTCCTGGGCCCGACGTTCGTCGTCCTCGGCGGCGAGCTTTTCCTTCAGCAGTTTCTTGAGATGCTCGTTGGCGTCTCGACGCACGCCGCGCACGGCGATCTTCGCGTCCTCACCGGCGTTGCGCACCACCTTGGTCAGTTCGCGCCGGCGCTCTTCAGTCAGGCCGGGCATCGGCACGCGAAGGAGGTCGCCCTGCGAGGACGGGTTCAAACCCAGATCGGACTCGCGGATGGCCTTCTCGATCTTCGGGCCCATGCCCTTTTCCCAGGGCTGGACGCTGATGGTGCGGGCGTCGAGCAAGGAGACGTTGGCGACCTGGCTGATCGGCACCAGTGAGCCGTAGTAGTCGACCTGTACCTGGTCGAGCAGCCCGGGGTGGGCACGGCCGGTGCGGATCTTGTGGAGTTCGTTCTTGAACGCCTCGATGGACTTGCCCATCTTTTGTTCGGCGGTTTTCTTGATGTCAGGAATGCTCATGACCGTGGCAGTCTCCTCAAACGTGGACCAGGGTGCCTTCGTCGTCACCCATCACCACGCGCTTCAGCGCGCCGGCCTTGAAGATGCTGAACACCTTGATGGGCAGCCGCTGGTCACGGCACAGCGCGAAGGCGGTCGCGTCCATGACCTGCAGATTGCGCGAAATCGCTTCGTCGAAACTGATCGTCGAATAACGCGTCGCGTGGGGATCCTTCTTGGGGTCGGCGCTGTAGACGCCATCCACCTTGGTGGCCTTCAGCACGATCTGCGCGCCGATCTCGGCACCGCGCAGGGCAGCCGCCGTGTCGGTGGTGAAGAACGGGTTGCCGGTACCGGCGGCAAAGATCACCACCTTGCCTTCTTCCAGGTACTGCAGGGCCTTCGGGCGCACGTAGGGTTCGACAACCTGCTCGATGCTGATGGCCGACATCACGCGGGCCGTCATGCCTTCCTGGCGCATGGTGTCGGCCAGGGCCAGCGAATTCATCACGGTGGCGAGCATGCCCATGTAGTCGGCCGTGGCCCGGTCCATGCCCACGGCACCACCGGCCACACCGCGAAAGATGTTGCCGCCGCCAATGACCACCGCCACCTCGCAGCCGAGCCGGGTCACTTCCTGCACCTCCTGCACCATGCGGACGATGGTGGAGCGGTTGATGCCGTACGCGTCGTCGCCCATGAGGGCTTCGCCGGAAAGCTTGAGCAGGATGCGCTTGTATGCGGGCATCAGGGGCAGCCTCGTCGAATGGTGAACAGGACAATGCGGGAGTGTAAGGCGGGGCGCAGAGCGCCCTGCCTCGTCGACAGACCTTTACGCCGGGCCTGCAGCGCAGGCCTGCCGGGTCACTGCCCCTTGGCAGCCGCGACCTGGGCCGCGACCTCGGCGGCGAAGTCGTCCACCTTCTTCTCGATGCCTTCGCCCACCACGTACAGCGTGAAGCCAGCCACCGTCGTGGCCTTCTCCTTCAGCATCTGTTCCACCGTCTGCTTGTCGTTCTTCACGAAGGTCTGGTTCAGCAACGAGACCTCCTTCAGGAACTTCTGCACCGAACCGTCGACCATCTTGGCAACGATCTCGGCCGGCTTCCCGCTCTCGGCCGCCTTTTCGGCAGCGACCCGGCGCTCGACTTCGATCAGCTCGGCCGACACGTCGCTGGTGGCCAGCGCCTTGGGCTTCATGGCGGCGACGTGCATGGCCACGTCCTTGGCGGCGACTTCGTCACCGCTGAATTCGACGATCACGCCGATGCGCGTGCCATGCAGGTAGCTGGCCAGCTGGCCACCGCCGGCATAGCGCTTGAAGCGGCGGATGGCCATGTTCTCGCCGATCTTGCCGATCAGGCCCTTGCGGACGTCTTCCACCGTCGGCCCGAAACCGTCCTGGGACAGCGGCAGTGCGGACAACGCGGCCACGTCGGCAGGGTCATGGGAAGCGATGAGTTCGGCGCATGATTTCACCAAGGCCAGGAACGAATCGTTCTTGGTGACGAAGTCGGTCTCGCAGTTGACTTCGACGATGGCACCCGTGCTGCCATTCACGACAGCGGCGATCACGCCTTCGGCGGTGACACGTGAGGCGGCCTTGCCGGCCTTGTTGCCAAGCTTGACGCGCAGGATCTCTTCGGCGCGGGCGATGTCGCCTTCGGCTTCGGTCAAGGCCTTCTTGCACTCCATCATGGGTGCGTCGGTCTTGGCGCGCAGTTCGGCCACCAGGCTTGCGGTGATTGCGGGCATGCTGAATGTTCTCCGTACGGAAGCAAGCGGCCTGGAACGGCCGCTTGCAGGGGGTGGATCGATGGCAGGGGGCGGGCGCATGCCCGCCCGGTCGTCAGGCTTCGCTGACTTCGACGAATTCGTCGGTGCCCGTCGTGGCAGCTTGCACGACTTCGTTCGTGGCGTTGGCCTTGCCCTCGAGAACGGCATCTGCCACCGAGCGGGCATACAGCGCCACGGCCTTGGCCGAGTCGTCGTTGCCGGGGATGACGTAGTCGATGCCGATGGGCGAGTGGTTGGTGTCGACGACGCCGATCACCGGAATGCCCAGTTTCTTGGCCTCGGCCACCGCAATCTTGTGGTAGCCCACGTCGATGACGAACATGGCGTCGGGCAGAGCGTTCATGTCCTGGATGCCGCCGATGTCCTTTTCGAGCTTGATCAGGTCGCGTTCGAAGAGCAGCGCTTCCTTCTTGATCATCGCGTCGGTGCCGCTGTCCTTCGTGGCCTGCATGTCCTTGAGCTTCTTCAGCGACCCCTTGACGGTCTTGAAGTTGGTCATCATGCCGCCCAGCCAGCGCTGGTCGACATAAGGCATGCCGCAACGTTGCGCCTCGAGGGAGATGACCTCACGCGCCTGGCGCTTGGTGCCGATCATCAGGATCGTGCCGCGCCGGGCCGCCAGCTGGCGCACGAATTTCATCGCATCGTTGAAGAGCGGCTGCGTCTTCTCGAGGTTGATGATGTGGATCTTGTTGCGATGGCCGTAGATGTACGGGGCCATCTTTGGGTTCCAGAAGCGCGTTTGGTGCCCGAAATGGACACCCGCTTCCAGCATTTCACGCATGGAGACAGACATGGAATTAACTCCGAAGGTTGGGTCTAGAATCCCGCCGCTTCATCGCCCCTGGACAACCCGTCTGGGTTGAGCCGAAACAGCCCAGTGGGCGTTTCGTGCTGAAAAGGGCGACACCTTGGTTCGGTCGGGTTCGCGATTTGTTTGTCCCGAAGCGCAGATCAACTTGCCAGCATGCCTCGGGAAAACCCAATGAGTTTAGCACGTGCGAAGGTCCGGCCTTGAGGCTGGCGGTCGTGGGAGCCGGGTTTGCAGGGGTGGCCACGGCCTACGAGCTGGCCGCGCAGCAGCATGAAGTCACGGTCTTCGAGCGCCGCGGCAGCGTCGCCGCCGAAGGCAGCTTCGCCCAGACAGGACTGCTCGCCGCCTGCGCGCCCCTGCCCTGGGGCGTGCCCGGCCTGCAGCGGCAGAGGCTGCAGGACTGGATGCAGCCCAGCGGCACCATCCGCGCCGGCCTGGGGGCTGTTCTCGTCCACGCGCCCTGGCTCTGGCAGCAGCGACGCGCCGGCCGCCTGCTGCCAGGCACGGCGCGGTGGACGGGACTACAGGCCCTGGCACATGCCAGCCGCCAGCGCGTGGGTGAGCTGACCCAACAGCTGAACCTGGCTTATGAGCAGCAGTCCGGTGGCCTCGTGCTGCTGTCGGAGGACCGGCAAGTCGCGCAGGTTAAGGCCGCGCTGACCGAGACCGCAGGCCTGGCCCAGGGCCTGCAATTGCTGGACGCCGAGGCAGCCCGTGCACTGGAGCCCGGCCTCGCCAGCAGCTGGCCACTGAAAGCGGCCGTGCAGTTGCCCTCGGGCATGGTCGGCAACGGGCGGCAACTGGCGCATCTGCTGAAGAACCAGGCGCAGAAACTCGGTGCGGTCTTCCATTTCGACACGGACGTCAAGTCGCTGCAGGGCGGCCCATCGCCCAGCCTGGTGCCAGCCGGCGCGCAGGCCCGCCCTTTCGATGCCATCGTCGTCTGCGCCGGAACGGGCAGCCGCGGTCTCCTGGCCACGGCCATGCTCAGGCTGCCACTGCTCACGGCCTGGGGCCATGCCGTCACGGCGCCCTTGAGCCACGTCGATGGCCACGCGGCTGCCGGACCGCGCGCAGCGGTGGTCGACGCCCGCAGCGGCATCGTCATCACACGACTGGGACAGCGGGTGCGCGCCACCGGCGTGACCCAGCTCGGCGGGTCGCTGCTGGACCTGCCGCCGGCCGTGCTGCAGCAGCTGTACGGCGCCATGGAGCGAGCGTTTCCGGGCTGCGCGGTGACCCGCGAGGCCAGCCATTGGAAAGGCCCGCGTGTGCGCGCGCCCGATGGCTTGCCCGTGATCGGCACGAGCAGCGTCCCCGGCCTCTGGCTGAACCTGGGGCACGGGCCCTACGGCTGGGCGCTGGCCTGTGGCGCCGCGCAACTGATCGCGCGGCAGTTGACATCACAGCCGCTGCCCTTCGACCCGGCGCCCTTCTCCGCCCGACGGCTGCGCTGAACCGCGGCATGATCGCGGCCATGAGCGCTGCGCCCCTGCCACCTGTACGCCACAGCGCTGGGCAGACCCTGCGCGTCGGCAGCGACGATGCGCACGGCCGCTGGCCCCTGCACGACGCAGCCGCATCCCGCGCCATCGAGAAGGCCGCGGCCGCTGCGCTGCCGGCACCGGCCCTGATGGTCCGTGCAGGCGAAGCCCTGGCCTGCCTGGGTCGTGCTCTTGCCCCGCACGCCCGGCGCACCCTGGTGCTGGCCGGTCCGGGCAACAACGGAGGTGACGGCCTGGTTGCAGCCCGCCTGTTGCACAACGCGCGCCACGCGGTCGCCGTCAGGCTGGTCGCCGACCCAACCCGCCTGCCCAACGATGCGGCTCAAGCGCTGCGCCTGGCCAGCAGTGCGGGCATCGACATCCGGCCGTTCGACGCTCACGAGAACTTCGGCCTCGGCCCCCACGACCTGGCCATCGATGCCTTGCTGGGCATCGGCAGCAGACGCCAACCCGAGAACGCCCTGGCCCGTGCCATCGACGTCTTGAACTCGCTCCCGGCTTGCACGCTGGCGGCCGATCTGCCCAGCGGCCTGCATCCCGACACCGGCGCGCTGATGGGCGCAGCGGCCGTTCGTGCCCAAGCCACACTGGCCCTGCTGACGGTCAAGCCAGGCTGCTGGACGGCCCAGGGGCGGGACCACGCTGGAGACCTGTGGTGGAACGATCTGGGCCAGGAGCCGGGCCCACCCACCGCATGGCTCGCGGGCCCTGCCTCGCACCCTGCGCGGCCGCATGCCGCGCACAAGGGCCGATTCGGCGATGTCTGGGTCATCGGTGGAACTCAGGGCATGGCCGGCGCCCTGGTCCTGGCTTCAGGCGCGGCCCTGGCCGCAGGAGCGGGCCGCGTGTTCGCCTGCCCCTTGGCACCCCACGACGGCGCGGCCATGGCATGGAGACCGGAAGTCATGCTGAGGCCCCTGGCCGAAGTGCTGCGGCCGGCAGCGCTGGCGCAGGCCACGGTCGTCGCGGGTTGCGGCGGCGGGCAGGACGTCGCGAACGCCCTGCCCGCCTTGCTGGAGCACGCGTCCAGGCTGGTGCTGGACGCCGATGCCCTGAACCACACGGCGCAAGAACCTGGGCTGCAGCGCGCCCTGCAGACGCGGCGGCAGCGTGGGCTGGCGACCCTGCTGACTCCCCACCCGCTGGAGGCGGCACGCCTGCTCGGCCTGACCAGCGCCCAGGTGCAGGCCGACCGCCTGGCAGCAGCGCAGGCCTTGTCGGACCGCTTTCAGGCGCTCGTCGTCCTCAAGGGCTCGGGCACGGTCATCGCGGGGCCCGGTCAGGTGCCGTCCATCAATCCCACTGGCAACGCGGCCTTGGGCACGGCGGGCACGGGCGATGTCCTGGCCGGCTGGCTGGGCGGCCTGTGGGCGCAAGCTGCGGGCGCCGACCCTGACAACAGGGCGCAGCAGCTCATGGACACCGCCTGTTCAGCCGTCTGGTGGCACGGCCGTGCTGCGGACCTGCATCGCGCCGCCGGTCGAAGAGGCCCCTTGCGGGCCGGGCAGCTGATCGAGATGCTGGCAGGCATGCAGGTGCCCGCCGGCACTTGATCGGAGCCTCATCAACGTCTGGCCCGCGGTCGCGGCGCGGGTCGGCGCGCTGCCGGCTTGCGCGAACGCCTGGCCGGGTCGCTCGCGGCCTGGGTCTTCAATTCGCGGGCACTGGCCTTGACGATGCGGTCGGCCTCCCGCACCGCCGTCAGCTCGGCCAGCGCGGTGGGGGCCTTGCCCCGGTCACCACGGTCGGCCCGCTCCGGCCGACCCTTCTCGACCAGGCGTTCGGACTCGCCTTCACGCACCATGCGGAAATCGATCTTGCGTCCGTCCAGGTCCACGCGGCTGACCTGCACGCGCACGCGCGCCCCGACGACGTAGCGAACACCCGAGCGCTCGCCACGCAGTTCCTGGCGTGTCTCGTCGAAGCGGTAGTACTCGCCGCCGAGCTCGGTGATGTGCACCAGGCCGTCGACATGCAGCGCGTCGAGCGTGACGAACAGACCGAAACCGGCCACGGCGCTGACCGTGCCCGAGAACTCCTCGCCCAGGTGCTCGCGCATGTAGCGGCATTTGAGCCAGGCCTCGACATCGCGAGAGGCCTCGTCGGCGCGGCGCTCGTTGGCACTGCAATGGGCACCGACGCCTTCCCACACGGTGACTTCCTGGGACAGCGGCTTGGCCGGGCGTTGCGCCGGCTTGGCGTTCTTGCGCAGTTCGGGTGTACGCGTCAGCGCGTTGGGTGCCAGGTGGAAGCGCTTGCCGCCCAGCAGCGCCTTGATCACCCGGTGCACCAGCAGGTCGGGATAGCGGCGGATGGGGCTGGTGAAGTGCGTGTAGGCGTCGAACGCCAGTCCGAAGTGACCGTTGTTGGTGGCGGTGTAGACCGCCTGCTGCATGGAACGCAGCAGCATCGTGCTGATCTGCACCGCGTCGGGCCGGCCCTGGGTGGCCTGGCTGATGGCCTGCATCTCGCCGGGCTTGGGGTCGTCGCTCAGGCTCAGGCCCAGGCCCAGGGCGCGCAGGTAGGCCTGCAGCGCGATGCGCTTTTCGGGCGTCGGTCCTTCGTGCACGCGGTACAGGCTGGGGTGCTCGGCACTGGCGATGAACTGCGCCGCGCAGACGTTCGCTGCGAGCATCGATTCCTCGATCAGGCGGTGCGCGTCGGTGCGGGTACGGGGAACGATCTTCTCGATACGGCCGTTGTCGTCGCAGACGATCTGGGTCTCGGTGGTCTCGAAGTCGATGGCGCCGCGCTTGCCGCGCTGCTTGAGCAAGGCGCGATAGACCTCGTGCAGGTGCAGCAGGTGGGGCAGCACGTCGGCGCGCTTGTGGGCCTCGGGGCCGCGGGTGTTGGCCAGGGCGGCGGCCACTTCGGTGTAGGTCAGGCGCGCGTGCGAATTGATCACTGCGGGGAAGAACTGGTAGGCGTCGATGGCGCCGTCCTCGCCCACCAGCATGTCGCAGACCAGGGCCAGCCGTTCGACGTTCGGGTTGAGCGAACACAGGCCGTTCGACAGCTTCTCGGGCAGCATCGGAATGACACGACGCGGGAAGTAGACCGAGGTGGCGCGCTCGTAGGCGTCGTTGTCCAGTGCCTCGCCGGGTTTCACGTAGTGGCTGACGTCGGCAATGGCGACCAGCAGGCGCCAGCCCGTGAACGCGGTCTTGCCGCGGCCGCGCTTGAAGGGTTCGCAGTACACCGCGTCGTCGAAATCGCGCGCGTCTTCGCCATCGATGGTGACGAGCGGCACGTCCGTCAGGTCGATGCGATTCTTGCGATCCACCGGTCGCAGCTTCTCGGGCAGCGACGCGGCGGCGGCCAGCGTCTCGGCAGAGAACTGATGCGGCACCTCGTACTTGCGCACGGCGATCTCGATCTCCATGCCGGCATCGTCGATCTCGCCCAGCACCTCGGACACGCGCCCCACGGGTTGCGAGTGCAGCGACGGCGGCTCGGTCAGTTCCACCGACACGACCTGCCCGACCTGCGCACTGGCGGTGGCATTCTTGGGGATCAGGATGTCCTGGCCATAGCGGCGGTCTTCGGGTGCCACGATCCACTGCCCGCCTTCGTGGAGAAGGCGGCCGATGATCGGCGTCTTGCGGCGCTCGATGATGTCCAGCACACGACCTTCGGGCCGACCCTTCCGGTCCATCCGTTGCACCCGGACCCGGACCAGGTCACGGTGCAGCACCGAGCGCATCTCCTGAGGCGCAAGGTAGATGGCCGGGTCACCGTTGTCGGGCACCACGAAGCCGTGGCCGTCGCGGTGGCCTTCGACGCGGCCGTCGAACTCGCCCATCAGGGCCGCACCGCTGCCGTTGGAGGCGCCGCTGCTTGCGTTATCGTTTTGTTTGATGGTAGTATCCTTGGTTCCTGATTGCCCAGATGGCGGAATTGGTAGACGCACTAGTTTCAGGTACTAGCGCTTAACGGCGTGGAGGTTCGAGTCCTCTTCTGGGCACCACAAGATGTTGAAGGCCGGTTGTGAAAGCAACCGGCCTTTTCGCTTTTCAGACTGCAAACTTCTTTGCCAGGCCGTCTGGACGCAGGTTGTCGTAGTCCTCGAATGGTTGGTGGATCCAGGGACTCGTGGGCAGGGTCTCGACGAAATAGTCGGGTGTGTAGCTCGAGACACCCTTCACCCAGATGACGGCAGCACGCAGTTCGCTGATCGACGGCATGCCACGCAGACGTTCGACCACGGCGCGCAAGGTGACGCCTGTGTCGGCCAGGTCATCGACCAACAGCACTCGGCCGGCCAGTTCACCCTTCGGCATGGTGATGTACTTCGCCATGTCGAGCCGCCCCTGGATGGTTCCGGCCTCGGCGCGATAGCTGCTGGTGGACATGATCGCCAGCGGCTTGTCGAACACCCGCGACAGCACGTCGCCCGGCCGCATGCCGCCCCGGGCCAGGCACAGGATCTGGTCGAACTCCCAGCCCGAGTTGTGCACCTTCAAGGCCAGGCGCTCGGTGAGCATATGGTATTCGTCCCAGGACACGTACAGATGTTTGCCGTCGTCGGTCAGCATGTGAAGGTTCTCCTCAAAGGGTGAGGTTCAGGCCCGGAAGGGGTGGCGCAACAGGATGGTGTGGACGCGGTCGGGGCCGGTGGACACCATGTCGATGGGCGCGCCGATCAGCGCCTGCATGCGCTCCAGGTAGCGCTTGGCATTGACGGGCAACTGCTCCCAGTGCGTCAGGCCAGCGGTCGTGTCGGTCCAGCCGGGTAGGGTTTCATAGACTGGCTCGCAGGCCTCGATGTCGTCGGCGTCCAGCGGCAGCACGTCGAGAGTCTGGCCGCCCAGCTTGTAGCCGGTGCAGATCAGGATTTCGGGCAAGCCGTCGAGCACGTCGAGCTTGGTGATGCACAGGCCGGAAATGCCGTTGATGATCATCGAGCGCTTCAGCGCGGCGGCGTCCAGCCAGCCGCAGCGGCGCACACGCCCCGTGACCGTGCCGCGCTCCTGGCCGATGGTGGACAGGTGATGCCCGACGCTGCCGGGCGTGTCCATGTCCAGTTCCGTCGGGAAGGGGCCGCTGCCCACCCGTGTGGTGTAGGCCTTGGTGATGCCCAGGACGTAATGCAGCATGCCCGGGCCCAGGCCCGAGCCGGCGGCAGCGTTCCCCGCCACGCAGTTGCTCGACGTCACGTAAGGGTAGGTGCCGTGATCGACGTCGAGCAAGGTGCCTTGCGCGCCCTCGAACAGCAGGTTCGCGCCGGCACGGCTGGCATTGAAGAGCCGATAACCCACGTCGGCCATCAGCGGGCGCATTTGTTCCGCTGCGGCCAAGGCACCGTCCAGGATGGGTTGCAACTGCAGCGGTGCCGCCCTGAGCACATTGACGAGTTCGGAGTTGTGCAGGTCGAGCAGATCGCGCAGGCGGGACTCGAAGCGCTTGGGATTCTTCAGGTCCTGCACCCGCAGCGCCCGCCGCGCCACCTTGTCCTCGTAGGCCGGGCCGATGCCCTTGCCCGTGGTACCGATCTTGCCGCTGCCGCTGCTTTCGCGCAGGGCCTCGCGCGCATGGTCGATGGCCACGTGGAAAGGCAGGATCAGCGGGCACGACTCCGACAGGAACAACCGTGAGCGCACATCGACGCCGAGCTGTTCGATGCGTGCGATCTCCGACAGCAGGTGGGCCGGGTCGACGACGACGCCGTTGCCGATGTAGCAGGCCACACCCTCGCGCATCACGCCCGATGGAATGAGCTGCAGCGCCGTCTTGCGGCCGTTGATCACCAGCGTGTGGCCGGCGTTGTGGCCGCCCTGGAACCGCACCACGCCCTGGGCTGTGTCGGTGAGCCAGTCGACGATCTTGCCTTTGCCTTCGTCACCCCACTGGGTGCCGACGACGACGACGTTTCGTCCGCCGCCTGTGCTTGTCACTGCTTGCATGTTGATATGGAAGAACGTTTCGTCATGGGGCGTGCGCCACGGCCAAGGGCTTCAGCAGCCAGCGCCCGTCGCGATTCACGAGTTCTCGGTCGGCTTGCCAGACCGAATTTTCCGCAGGACCCGCTGCGGCAGATCCCGGCAAGGCCGTGACGACGACATGGCCCGCCTCGCGCAGGCGCCGAACCTCGGCGCGCAGCGCGGGGTCCTCGCCCCACGGCGCCAGGATCGCGCGGGTAGCGGAGGCCGTCGGCGCCACTTCGGACAAAGACTTCAGATCGAGGCTGAAGCCCACGGCCGGCCGGCTGCGGCCGAACACGGCGCCGACCTCGTCGTAGCGTCCGCCACGGGCCAGGGTATCGCTGCATCCAGCGGCAAACAGCGCGAAACGCGGACCGCTGTAGTAGGCGTACCCGCTCATGTCGGAAAGATCGAAGGCGACGCGCAGCCCCGGGTCGGCGGCCTGCAGCCGGCTGCCCAGCCACGCCAGTTCGTCCAGGGCCGTGCGGATGAGTGGGCGATCAGGCAGCTGTTCACGCGCGGCCGCCAGCACTTCCGAACTGCCATAAAGGCGAAGCAGCGACATCAAGGCCATCCGACTGTCGTCGGGCAGGTTCTGCGACAGCGCAGCCAGCAAGGGAGCGTCCTTGCTCGCCAGTGCGCGCGCCAGCGCCTGCAAGCCCTCGGCGTCCATGGCCACACCGGACAGAACGCCCCGCAGCACCCGGGCATCGGCCAGATCGATCACCGGTTGCACGACCGAGGCCGTGCGCAGGCAATCCAGCGCGAGCTCGGCCACTTCCAGATCGGCCTCCAGCCCGAGATGACCGAACACCTCGGCCCCGAACTGAAGTGGTTCGCGCGTCGCAGCCAGGCCGGCGGGCCGGGTGTGGAGCACGGGACCGCAATAGCAAAGCCGAGTAATGCCTTCACGGTTGAGAAGATGGGCGTCGATCCGCGCCGCCTGTGGCGTGGTGTCTGCCCGCAAACCCAGCATGCGGCCGCTGAGCTGGTCGACCAGCTTGAAGGTGCTGAGATCGAGTTCGTGCCCGGTCCCGCTCAGCAGCGCATCGAGGTGCTCGAGCAGCGGCGGGATGACGAGTTCATATCCGTACGCGCCAGCCCGGTCCAACAGGGACCGTCGCAAGGCTTCGATGTGCTGCGCCTGGGCAGGCAGGACATCGGCGATGTGCTCGGGCAACAGCCACGCAGAGCGCATGAAATTCACCGGCTGTAAAAACCGGCATTGTACCGGCGGGGTGCAGGCCCGCCGCGGATCGATGCGTGGCAGCGACCGTTTACGGTCGTGCCCCGGCCGGTGTCGGACCGCTGCCGCGCAGGGTGCGGAAAAACTCGCTGCTGGGATCGACCACCATCAGATCGCTCTTGGAGCGGAAGGTGGCACGGTAGGCCTCCAGGCTGCGATAGAACTGCGCGAATTGCGGGTCGCGGCCAAAGGCGTCGGCGTACAGGGCAGATGCCTGGGCGTCACCCTCGCCCTTGATCTTCTGCGAGTCGCGATACGCTTCCGCGATGATCACCTCGCGCTGGCGGTCGGCATCGGCGCGAATCTTCTCGCCATCGGCAGCGCCTTCAGACCGCAATTCGTTGGCCACCTGCTTGCGCTCGGATTCCATGCGGCGGTAGACCGACTCCGTGATGTCGGCGACGAAGTCCACGCGCTTGATGCGCACGTCGACGATCTCGATGCCGAAAGACTTGGCTTCGTCGGCAAGGCGTCCCTGCACGTCGGCCATGACCTGCTCGCGTTCCGTGGCCAGCACGGCCTTCACGTCGCGGCGGGTGATCACCTCGTTGAAGGTGGCCTGCACCACCGGCGCGAGCCGGCTTTCCAGGTTGCGGAAATCCACGCCGTTGTTCCGAATGAACTGGCGGGGCTCGGAGATCCGCCACTTCACGAGCCAGTCGATGACCAGGCTTTTCTTCTCGGCGGTGAAGATCGGCCGGGTCTCCGGGCTGTCGAGGGTCTGAACGCGCTTGTCCAGGAAGACGACGTTCTGGAAAGGCGGAGGCAGCTTGAACTGCAGGCCCGGCTCGGTGATGACTTCCTTGATCTCGCCCAACGCGTAGATCACGCCAACTTGGCGCTGGTCGACGACGAAGAGCGTGCTGGACAACAGCATCAAGGCCAGCAGGCCGCCGGCAAGGGTGAGTGCAATCTTGTTCATGGCGTATCGGCTCTGTAACTGACTTCAACGGCCTTCGCGGGCCCGTGAACGGGTGTCATCGCGTGATCGGATGTCGGTGCCTGAAGGCGTTGCCAGCGGCTCGGTGCTGGCCGGCGATGGCACGAGGGCGGGCGCGCCCGGTGCCACCGGCACAGACGTCCCAGGCTGCAGCAGCTTGTCCAAGGGCAGATACAACAGATTCGAACCGCTGCGGCTGTCGACCATCACCTTGGTGACGTTCGAATAGACCTGCTGCATGGTTTCGGTGTAGAGGCGGTCTCGGGTCACGGCCGGCGCCTTCTGGTATTCGGTCAGCACGGAGCGGAAGCGCTGCGCATCACCGTCGGCCTGCGCCACCACACGTGCGCGGTAGCCTTCGGCCTCTTCCATGAGCCGGGATGCGGTGCCCCGTGCCTTGGGAATGACGTCGCTGGCATAGGCCTGGGACGTCTGTGCCGGTGGCACCGGGCGCGCCCGCCCTCGTGCCATCGCCGGCCAGCACCGAGCCGCTGGCAACGCCTTCAGGCACCGACATCCGATC
>JANOBX010000216.1:0-14594 GCA_031411875.1 Burkholderiales bacterium
CCGTACATCAGCCCCGACGTTTGGAAGGCCTGCAGCGGCCCGGTGCAGCCCTTCGACGGGCCTGTGTTCGCCGGCCTGGACCTGAGCGCCAGGACCGACCTGACGGCGCTTGTGATCGTCGGCCAGGTCGACGGCGTGTGGCAGGTGCGGCCGCACGTCTGGACGCCCGAGCAAGGCCTCACCGAGCGTGCCAGGCGCGACCGGGCGCCCTACGACGTGTGGGTGCGCGAGGGCTTCATGCGCACGACGCCAGGCGCCACCGTCGATTACGAGTTCGTGGCCGCCGACCTGGCCGACATCCTGGGCGACCTGGACGTGCAGGCCATCGCCTTCGACCGGTGGCGGATCGACCTGCTGCGCAAGGAGCTGGTGCGGATCGGCGCCGAACTGCCGCTGGTCGAGTGGGGCCAGGGCTTCAAGGACATGAGCCCGGCCCTGGACGCGCTCGAGGCCGAGCTGCTCAACGGCCGGCTCGCGCACGGTGGCCACCCTGTCCTGCAGATGTGCGCCGCCAACGCCGTGGTGACGCGCGACCCGACCGGCGCCAGGAAGCTGGACAAGAGCCGCGCCACGGGGCGGATCGACGGCCTGCAGGCCCTGGCCATGGCGATGGGTGTCGCGGCGCGGGCTGAAGACCTGGGCCCGAGCCGTTACGAGACCGAGGGCATCGCGTTCGTCTAGCTTTTTGGCCGCCCGGTCGAGACTGTCGGCCATAGATCGGGCGGCTGCCGTCGAGGACGGCACTCATGTACCCATGACCGGCACCGGCCTGGCGCGAGGGCGCCAGGTGGGGCACCTCGGACACCGGACTTTCGGCCGGCAGCACGGTGCCACCTTTCTGCCGTCGCAATCTGGCAACGCTCCAGCATTCTGGCAACGATCTGGCAACAACGAAAAAGCCGGCACTAGGCCGGCTTCTCGTTTTGCGCTAACTACTTGATCTAGTTAGCTTTTCTGGTGGGCCCTGACAGATTCGAACTGTCGACCAACGGATTAAGAGTCCGCTGCTCTACCAACTGAGCTAAGAGCCCCGAAACTTGATCTATCTACCCAGGAACACAACGATCTGGGTGCGAAGTGGTGGGTCGTGCGTGACTCGAACACGCGACCAACGGATTAAAAGTCCGCTGCTCTACCGACTGAGCTAACGACCCGGCTGAACCTTCCGCACAAGCGCAGGCTGCAGTCCGCAAAGCCGACGATTCTAACCCGAAGCTTTGGGCCGCGGCGGGGTGAGCAGTTGCGAAATCGCCTCGCCCGCCGCGACCATGCCAAAGCTTGCCGTCACCGTGACGCTGGAGCCATAACCGTGGCAGTTCAGGCTGCCGTCGACCTCGCAGCCGGCCTCACCCGCCGGCAGGGCCACCGGTTCGCGCGAAAAAACGCAGCGCAGACCCGAGAGCGGTGGCGAACCCCCCGCGGCCCGCACGATCGCGCCGGCCTGGCGCAGCCGCTGGCGCAGGCTGGCCAGCAGCGGGTCGTGGCTGACGTGGACGAGATCGGCCACGTCCACCGCCTGCGCCAGCCGCTTGCCCCCGGCAGCGCCCACACAGACCACGGGCACGCCGGACTGCAGGCCCCAGGCCGCGAGCACGGCCTTGGCACGCACCTCGTCACAGGCGTCGACAAGCACGTCGACCGTGCCAGGCAACAGGCCCGGCCAGTTGTCGGTCTGCACGAATTCCTCGACGGCATGCACGCGGCAGCCCGGATGGATCTCGGCGATGCGCTCGCGCAGGGCCTGCGCCTTGGCCTGCCCCAGGCTGCTTTCCAGCGCCTGCACCTGGCGGTTGATGTTGCTCTCCGAGACATGGTCCAGGTCGAACAGCCAGAGTTCGGCCACACCGCTGCGCGCCAGCGCCTCGACGGTCCACGACCCGACACCGCCGAGGCCGACCACGGCCACACGGCCGCGCCTCAGGCGCTCATAGCCGACGTCGCCGTAGAGGCGCCGCAATCCGCCGAAGCGGCGCTCCAGATCGGCGCCCAGCACGGCTTCGACCGGGGCCTGACCGAAGACCGCCGAGCCCTGGGCAGAGCTCACAGCTGGCTTTCCATCCGCCAGGTCTGCCAGCGCACCCCCAGCCAGCCGCCGGCGAAGATGCCGGCCAGCGAGATGAAGCTCCCGAGCGCCAGGGTCGACACACCGCTCAAGCCCTGGCCGATGGTGCAGCCCAGCGCTGTCACGCCGCCCACGCCCATCAGCACCGCGCCGACGATGTGGTTGGCGGTGTCCTCGGCGCCGCGGAACCCCTCCCAGCGGAAGCTGCGCGAGGCCAGCGCGACGATGGCCGAGCCGACCACCACCCCGACGGACGTGACGATGCCCACGGTCAGCACCTTGCTGGCGTCGCTGAACAGGATCAGCCAGTCCAGGGTGTAGGCCATCGGCGCGACGAAGCTCAGCGACTCCATGCGCCGGCTGTTCGTCGCCAGGAAGGTGGCCTCCAGGGTCAGCGGGTGTTCAGGCAGGAAACCCAGCCGCCCGGATACCCACCACACCGCCACGACCACGGCCCCCAGTCCCAGCCCGGCCAACCAGGTCTCGACACTGCGGCCTTCGGGCCTTGCCACGACGAAGGCGACGAGGGCCAGGGCCAGGGCGCCAGCCAGCACCGGCGCCCAGGTCTGCACCGCACCGCCGGCCCATTGCGACGCCAGGGACGGCAGGTCCTGCCCCGCAGGCAGCGCCAGCACGGCCTGGTCCACCGTGGCCACGCGCGCCACCGCGGTGATGCCTCGCATCGTGGCATAGGCCGCAGCGGCAAGCACGAAGAAGACGACCAGCGACTTCAGGCTGCCCCCGCCGATGCGGATGAGGGTCTTGCTGCCGCAGCCCGACGCCAGCACCATGCCCACGCCGAACATCAGCCCGCCCAACAGGTGCGACAGCCACAGCAGCTGCGGGCTGGCATACAGCGTCGACCCCGCCTGCACCCAGCCCAGGGCGACCATGCCGTTGAAGCCGACCATGGCCACGGCCATGGCCAGAAGCCACTGGCGCATGCGCGTCCAGTCGCCCATCGTGACGATGTCGGCCACCGCGCCCATGGTGCAGAACCGGGTGTGCTGGGCAATCGCCCCGAACAGGATGGCCAGACCGAAGCTGGCCCACAACACCTGGGCCGTCAGCCCTGGCAGATCAGACTCTTGCATGGCTCGATTCTAGGCAGCCCCTCTGGCGGGCCCGTGGGGCTACTTGATCGAAGCCAGCCTGTCCTTGCCCGCCTGCGCGGCTTCGCTCTGCGGATAGCTCTTGATCAGTTCGTCGAGCGTGCGCCGCGCAGCGCGCGGGTCCTTCAGCTCGGCCTGGCTGTTGGCCAGGGCCAGCAGGGCCTCGGCGGCACGGGGGTGCTGCGGAGCGGCGGTCACGAAGGCGCGGAACGTGGCAATCGCCTCCTTGTAGTCGCGCTTGCCGTACTGGGCGTTGCCCAGCCAGAAGCGCGCGGCGTCGCGATAGCCACTGTCGGGGTAGCGGCCCTGGAAAGCAGCGAGCGCCGCCACGGCCTTGTCGAATTCGCCGGTGCGGATGATCGCCACGGCGTCGTCGAAGCTGCGCTTTTCGGCGGGGTCGGCGCTGAACTCGCGGCCGTCGAGCGTCACCTTCACGGGTTCGACGCGTCGCAGCCGGTCGTCCAGGCTCTGCGACAAGTCCTTCTGCAGGCGCTGCAGGTCGGCCAGCTCCTTGGTGCGCTGTTCGTCACCGCCGCGCAGTTTCGCCAGGTCGCTGCGCAGCGCTTCGAGCTGGGTATTCATGTCCAGCAAGGTGCGCCGCAGCTGGGCCAGCTGCTCCTGCAACTCGGCCTTGGTCGTTGCCAGCTCGGTCAGGCGGGTCTTGTTGTCCAGGTCCTGCTGGGCCACGCGTGCACGCAGGTCGACGATGGCCTTGCGCGCTTCCTCGTCGTCGAAGATGCCGGCGTGCACAGGCAGCACGGTGGCCAGCAGGGCCAGCACGAGCAAGGCCCGGCCCGCCGCGGTCGGGCCGAAGACGCCACGGGCGCTGCGCGGCAAGCTCATCTTCAACGGTCCTTCAGCTCGGCGCGGCGGTTGCGTGCGTAGGCGGTTTCGTCGCTGCCCTGCACGGCGGGGCGTTCCTTGCCGAAGCTCACAGCCTCGATCTGTGCGCCGCCTGCACCCAGCACTTCCAGCGACCGGGCCACGGCCTCGGCGCGCTTCTGGCCCAGCGCCAGGTTGTATTCGCGGCCACCACGCTCGTCGGTGTGGCCTTCGATGACCAACTTGCGCGCGCGGTCGCCGGACAGCAGCTTGGCGTGGCCCTCCAGCGCAGGCTGGAATTCACTGCGCACGGCAAAGCTGTCGAAGTCGAAATACACCACCCGCTGGCTGGCCAATGCCGCCAGCGCGGCGGCGTTTGCAGCCGCGGTGGCACGGGAATTGGCCAGGTCCACCGTGGTCACGCCAGACTGTGCCGTGCCGGAAGCGGCGGCGCCGGAACCGGCCCCGGTGCTGCCTCCCGACCCCGTCGACCGGCTTTCCACCGGCGCCATGGCGGTCGGCTCCTTCAGGGACGTGGTGCTGCCGCAGGCCGCCAGCAGGGCGGCCACGGCCATCAGGGACAGGCTGTTGCGCAGAGGCATCTTCTTCATGTTCGGGCTCCGATAGGTGTTTGGACTGAAAGTGCAGAGAGACAGGCAGCCGCAAAAAAAGTTCACGCCGCTTCAGGTGCGAAACGGACCCCAGGCGGGTTCACGCACATCGGCGCCGCTGCTCACCAGCCGGGTCTTGATCTTGCCGTCGAGCGTGGTCGTGACCAGCACGTCTGCACCGCGCACCCGGCTGGCGTAGACGATGAGTCGGCCGTTGGGCGCGAAGCTCGGGCTCTCGTCGTCGCTGGTGTCGGTCAGGGGGGTGACGTTGCCGCTGTCCAGGTCCTGCGTCACCAGCTTGAAGGCATTGCCCTGGCGGGTGATGTAGGCCAGCAGCTTGCCATTCGGGCTGACGGCCGGGCTGATGTTGTAGTTGCCGCTGAAGCTGACGCGCTGGGCACCACCAGCCGCAGCGCCGCCGGCCATGGGCAGGCGGTAGATCTGCGGGCCGCCGCCACGGTCGCTGACGAAGAACAGGCTCTTGCCGTCAGGCGCATACACGGCCTCGGTGTCGATGGCGTTGCTGCGGGTCAGCCGCTGTGGCGTGCCACCGGCCGCGGCCAGGGTGAACAGCTGGGCGATGCCTTCGCTGGACAGCGTCACCACCAGCTGGCGGCTGTCGGGCGACCAGGCCGGGGCGCTGTTCGAACCGCGGAAGTTGGCCAGCATGCGGCGCGCGCCCGAGGCCACGTCCTGCACCCAGACCACGGCCTTCTGCGTCTCGAACGAGACATAGGCGAGTTGCTTGCCGTCGGGCGACCAGGCCGGCGAGATGATGGGCTCGTTGCTGGCCAGGGCCACCTGCACGCCTTCGCCGTCGGCGTCGGTGACGTGCAGGGTGTAGCGCTTGCCGGACTTCAGCACGTAGGCGATGCGCGTGGCATTGACACCCTGCTCGCCAGTGAGCATGAGCTGGATGTCGTCGGCGATGCGGTGCGCCGCCAGGCGCACGTCAGCCGGCAGGACGAGCTTGCTCTGCCCCAGCAGGTCTTCGTTGCGCACCGCGTCCCAGAGCTTGAAGCGCACGTCGAAGCGGCCGTCTGCCAGGCGGCTGACCGAGCCACCCACCAGCGCGTCGGCGCCTTTGGCCTTCCATTCGGCCAGGCTGACCGTGCTGCGCTCGTCGAGCGCGGCATCGGCGCCAAAGGTGCGGAAGACGCCGCTGCGCTCGAGGTCGTTGCGGATGATCTGGGACACCGGCTGGCCCGAGGCCGCCTCGTCGCGGAAGGCCGCCACCGCCACCGGCACCTGCGTGGCGCCGACCCCGGTGACGTCGATGCGGAACTGAGCTCGCGCCTCGGGCGCCTGCCACAGGGCGGCCGGGCCGGCCAGGCCGAGTGCGGCCATGCGGGAAAGCGCCGAACGGCGCGCTGGCCATGCCGTCTTCAAAACGTGTTGATGCAGAACCTGTTCATGGCCGCGATTGTAGGCAGCCCCCCTGTGGACCCATCGGGCGCACCGATAATCCAGGCTCGGCCCTCGGTTCGTGCCCTCCATGCCCCCTCTCCTGCAGCGCCTGAAGCGCCTGCTGCCCTACATCCGCCACAGCCGCGCCGGGCTGTTCGCCGCCTTCGGCGGGGCCGCGGTCACCGCGGCCACGGAGCCGGCCATTCCCTGGCTGCTGGGCCGCCTGCTCGACCAGGGGTTTGCCGGTGGCGGCATGCCGCTGTGGGTGGTGCCGGTGGCCATCATCGGCCTGTTTGCCGTGCGCAGCGCTTCGGGCTTCGTGGCCCAGTACGGGCTGGCCTGGACAGCCAACCGAGCCGTGCTGCTGATGCGCGAGAAGATGTTCGCGCAGCTGCTGAAAAGCGCGCCTGCCGTGTTCGGCCAGCAGACCGCCAGCGGCATGACCAACACCCTGGTCTACGAGGCGCAGTCGGGCCTGAACCAGCTCTCGGCCTCGCTGCTGACCCTGGTCCGCGACAGCCTCATCCTGGTGGCCCTGCTGATCTACCTGCTGACGCTGAACTGGCAGCTCACGCTCATCGTCGGCCTGCTCTTTCCGGCCGTGGCCTGGGTCATGCGCGCGCTCGGCCGCCGCCTGCACCGGCTGACCGTGGAAGGCCAGGCGGCCACCGACAGCCTGGCCTACGTGGTCGAGGAAAACATGCTGGCCTGGCGCATCGTGCGCCTGCACGGCGCCGAGCAGCAGCAGGGCCGGCGCTTCGGCAGCGCAGCCGACCGCGTGCGCCAGCTCATGATGAAGGCCGTGGTTGCCGGCGGCACCATGACGCCCGTGACGCAGATGCTGGCCGCCTGCGCCCTGAGCGTGGTCATCGTCATCGCACTGTGGCAAAGCCGCAGTGGCGGCACCTCGGTCGGCGAGTTCGTGGCCTTCGTCACGGCCATGCTGCAGCTCGTGGCGCCCGCCAAGCACCTGTCGGACGTGATGGCACCGCTGACACGCGGCCTGGCGGCGGTGGAGCGCGGCCTGGACATGATCGAACAGAGCCCGGCCGAACAAGGCGGCACGCACGACGGCGGCCGGGCGCGCGGCGACATCGTGCTGCAGGGCGTGGGGCTGCGCTACCGCGACGACACAGCGCCCGCGCTCGAGGGCATCGACCTGCACGTGCGCGCCGGCGAAGCCGTGGCGCTGGTGGGGCCTTCGGGCGCCGGCAAGTCGACCCTGGTGAACCTGCTGCCGCGCTTCGTCGAACCCACGGCGGGCCGCATCACGCTGGACGGCGTGGCGCTGACCGACTGGAACATGCTGGCGCTGCGCCGCCAGTTTGCACTGGTCAGCCAGGACGTGGTGCTGTTCAACGACACCGTGGCCGCCAACGTCAGCCTGGGTGCGCCGATGTCGACGCAGGCCGTGCGCGACGCTCTGCAGGCCGCCCATCTGCTCGACTTCGTGCTGGGGCTGCCGCAAGGCCTGGACACGCTGATCGGCCACAACGGCAGCCAGCTCTCGGGCGGACAGCGCCAGCGACTGGCCATCGCGCGCGCCATCTCGAAGGACGCGCCCGTCCTCATCCTCGACGAGGCCACCTCGGCCCTGGACAGCGAAAGCGAACGCGCGGTGCAGGCCGCGCTGGAACGGCTGATGCAGGGCCGCACGACCCTGGTGATCGCGCACAGGCTGAGCACCATCGAACATGCCGACCGCGTGCTGGCCTTCGAGGGCGGACGCCTGGTCGAACAGGGCACGCACAGCGAACTGCTGGCCGCCGGCGGCCTGTATGCACGCCTGCACGCGATGCAGTTCAGGAACTGAAGGACGACACCATGACCGCCATCTCACGCTACCCCGTGCCCGAGCTGAAGGACCTGCCCGACGACATGCGCGCGCGCATCCTGGAGGTGCAGGACAAGGCCGGCTTCGTGCCCAACGTCTTCCTGGCGCTCGCCCATCGGCCGGCCGAATGGCGCGCCTTCATGGCCTACCACGATGCGCTGCTGCTGAAGGACACGGGCGGCCTCACGAAAGGCGAGCGCGAGATGATCATCGTGGCCACGAGCGCGGCCAACCAGTGCCTTTACTGCGTGGTGGCACACGGCGCCATCTTGCGCATCTACGAGAAGAAGCCGCTGGTGGCCGACCAGCTGGCGGTGAACTACCGCAAGGCCGACATCACGCCGCGCCAACGGGCCATGCTCGACTTCGCGATGAAGGTCTGCACCGCGTCGCACACCCTCGAACCCGCAGACTTCGAGACACTCGAAGCCCATGGCTTCACGGAAGAGGATGCCTGGGACATCGGTGCGATCACGGCCTTCTTCGGCCTGAGCAACCGCATGGCCAACCTGACGGCCATGCGGCCCAACGACGAGTTCTTCGTGATGGGCCGCATGCCCAGGCCGCCGAAAGGCTGAGCCCCTGCCGAACGCCCCCCCGGCGACCAGCGCCGGAGTGAGTGCGTTACTGGGCTTGCTGCAGCGCGCGGATGCGGTCTTCGATGGGCGGGTGGCTGCTCATCAGCGCCATGAACCCGCTGGGCCGGCCGCTGATGCCCATGGCCTGCACGCTTTGCGGCAGCTGGCCGGGGTCGAGCCCGCCCAGGCGCGCCAGGGCGTTGATCATGGGCTGCTTGCGGCCCAGCAGTGCCGCAGCACCGGCGTCGGCACGGTATTCACGCTGACGCGAGAACCAGGCCACGACGATGGCCGCCAGGATGCCCAGCACGATGTCGAGCACGATGGTGCTGACGTAGTAGCCGATGCCCGGGCCGTCGTTGGTGTTGCGCAGCACCACCTTGTCGACGAAGTAGCCGATGACGCGGGACAGGAAGACCACGAAGGTGTTCATCACGCCCTGGATCAGGGTCATCGTCACCATGTCGCCGTTGGCGACGTGCGCCACCTCGTGGGCGATCACTGCTTCGACTTCCTCGCGGCTCATGCTCTGCAGCAAGCCGGTGGACACGGCCACCAGCGCCGAGTTCTTGAAGGCGCCCGTGGCGAAGGCGTTGGGCTCGCCCTGGTAGATGGCGACGTCGGGCATGCCGATGTTCGACTTCTTCGCGAAAGCCTCGACCGTGCCCACGATCCAGCGGTGCGTGGGGTCGGGGCTGTCGTTGATGATCTGGGCGCTGGTGCTCCACTTGGCGATCATCTTGCTCATCAGCAGCGAGATGATGGCGCCGCCGAAGCCCATGAGCGCGGCGAAGGCCAGCAGCATGGGCAGGTTCAGGCCGTTGGCCGTGAGGAAACGGTTGACACCCAACAGGCTCGCCGCAAGGCCCAGCACCAGCATCACGGCCAGGTTGGTGCCGACGAACAGGAGGATACGTTTCATGGTTTGGGCGTCCGCGAGGACGTCACGTGATGACGAATGGCCAGGATATTAGGTCCTGGACATCGCTTTCAAGACCCCCGCGGTGGCAAACCTGCGCCGAATGGGGCTGTTCGAGAGCCGGTCAGCGGCGCATGCGCAGGTGGTTGGGCTGGCCCGGCGGCAGCAGCTCGAACAATTCCGGAAACTGGCCCAGCAGCTTCGTCGAGGAACCGCTGCCGGTGAGCAGGCCGGCCTCGCGCAGGCGTTGGGAGGCCACGCGCAGCTCCAGGGTGTCGCCGCGCTGAAGTTCAGGCATGCAGGCCAGGATCTGTCGCGCCTTCTCGTGCAGGGGCATGGCTGCGGCAGCCGCCACGGCAGGCGCCGCGGCGGCGGGCGCAGCCGCGCGCTTGCGCGCAGGGGCGGGCGTGGAGGCGGGCGAAGCTTCGACCTCAGCCTCGACGATGGGCTCGATCGGCTGGGCCGTGGCCCCACGGCGCGTCGTCTTGCGCGCGGCCTTGGCCGCCGGCTCAGGCGTGGCCGCCGCCACTTCACGGGCGCTGTCCACGGCTTTCTCGGCGGCCTTGGCCGCCTTCGCGGCCGGCCTGGCCGTCTTCTTCGCGGCTGCTGTCGTCGTCTTCTTCGCCGCGGCCTTGCGTGCCGGGGACTTGCGCGCAGGCTTTTCGGCGGGCAGCGCGCGTGCGGCCGTGGCCGGGCTGGCCGCACCGGCGGGCTTGCGGTGTTCGAGCACGGTGAAGTCGTCGTAGACGTCACGGGTTTCGTCGCCCGTCTTGCCATGCTGGCCGATGCCACGCACCACGCAGCCCTTTTCGCGCAGGCGCTGGACCAACGGTGCGAAGTCGGAATCGGACGAGGCGATGACGACCACGTCGGGGCGTTCGGCCAGCACCAGGTCGATGGCGTCGACGGCCATGGCGATGTCGGTGCTGTTCTTTCCCGCCGCCAGGTTCACCATCGGCTTGATGCCCAGGCGCTTGAACACCTGCTGATGCTTCATGGCGCCTTCGGCCGTGCAGTAGGCCCGGCGCACGTGCAGCGCTCCGTGCTGGTTCAACAGCAGGCGAACGGCCTGCTCCATCACGTCGACCGACACGTTGTCGGCGTCGATCAGCAACATCACACGGTCTGTGCTCATGGGTTCAATGTCCAGTTCAGGGTGTCGCCGGCACGCAGCGGCTTGATCGTGGCGTCGCCGAAAGGCAGCGACTCGGGCAGCGCCCAGGGTTGGCGGGTGAGGGTGATGTGGCCGTCGTTCACGGGCAGGCCGTAGAAGGCGGGCCCGTTCAGGCTGGCGAAGGCTTCCAGCTTGTCGAGCGCACCGGCGGCCTCGAAGGCCTCGGCATACAGCTCCAGCGCTGAAGGTGCGGTGAAGCAGCCTGCACCGCAGACCGATTGCTCCTTCATCGCCGCGGCATGCGGCGCACTGTCGGTGCCCAGGAAGAAACGTGGACTGCCGCCCGTGGCCGCCTGCACCAGCGCCTGGCGATGGCGTTCTTTCTTCAGGACCGGCAGGCAGTAGTAGTGCGGGCGCAGGCCGCCGGTGAACAGCGCGTTGCGGTTGTACAGCAGGTGGTGGGCGGTCAGCGTCGCCGCAGTGGGGCCCGGCGCCTCGGCCACGTATTGCGCGGCCTCGGTGGTGGTGATGTGCTCGAACACCACCTTCAGTTCCGGGAAGTCACGGCGCAGCGGCTGCATCACGCGGTCGATGAAGACGGCCTCGCGGTCGAAGATGTCGATCTCGGCGTCGGTGACCTCGCCGTGCACCAGCAGCAGCAAGCCTTCGCGCTGCATGGCTTCCAGGGTCGCATGCGTCTTGCGGATGTCGGACACGCCCGCGTCGCTGTTGGTCGTGGCGCCGGCGGGATACAGCTTGAGCGCAACGACGCCGGCCTCGCGCGCCCGACGGATCTCGTCCGGTGGCGTGTTGTCGGTCAGGTACAGCGTCATCAGCGGCTCGAAGGCCAGGCCCTCGGGCAGCGCCGCCAGGATGCGCTGGCGGTAGGCCAGGGCCGCCGCGGCCGTGGTGACCGGCGGGCGCAGGTTGGGCATGACGATGGCCCGGGCGAACTGCCGTGCCGTGAACGGCAGCACGGCCTGAAGTGCCGCGCCGTCGCGCAGATGCAGATGCCAGTCGTCGGGCCGGCGCAGGCGCAACGTCTGCGCGGGAATCTCGGGTTGAGCGGGGGCGTTCACCGTCGAATTCTCGCATCCGCTGCGATCAGCCCGAAGCTTGTGCGCCGGGTTCCTCCAGCACCGCAGCGGCTGCCGCCAGATCCTGCAAGGCCATGCCCACCGACTTGAACATCGTGAGCGGCTGGCCGGGCGCCGCCGGACGAAGCCGCCCTTGAACCAGCTGTGCCAGATCGCCGCAGATGGCTTCGTGCACCGGCACCCCGGCTGCCAGGGCCTGCACCAGATCGCCGGCTTCGGCCAATGCGCCCGGCAGGCTGTCGACGACGATGCGTGCGCGCCGCACGGCCTCGTCGTCGACCTCGCGCATGTCGGGGCGGAAGGCGCCCACCAGGTCCAGGTGCGTGCCCGGCCGCAGCCAGGCGCCCAGGACCACCGGGCTGCGCGCGGTGGTGGCGCAGCAAACGATGTCTGCGGCCTGCGCGGCGGCCGGCAGATATGGGGCCACCCGTGCGGGCAGGCCTTCATGGGCCAGCGACTCGGCCAAGGCTGCGGCAGCCGCGGCGTCGCGGCCCCACACGTCGACCTGCGCCAGCCCCGGCCGCGATGCGCAGTGCGCACGCGCCATCCAGGGCGCCAGCCGGCCGGTGCCCACCAGCAGCAGCCGCGATGCCTCGGGCCGCGCCAGGTGCCGCGCCGCCAGGGCGGACACCGCCGCCGTGCGGCGCAGCGTCACGGCCTCGCCGTCCAGCACGGCCAGCGGTGCACCGGTGGCACGGTCCAGCACCATCAGCGTGGCCTGCACCGTGTGGGCGGCGCCGGGCATCACGGTGACGAGCTTGGTGACGATGAAGCGTTCGTCCCAGGCCGGCATCAGCAGCAGGTTGTCGCTGGCCGACAGCGCATGGGCATGGCGCAGCGGTGCCAGGGCCGTGCTGCGGTAGACCTGTTCCAGCGCTGCCACCAGCCGCGGCCAGGGCAGGCGGGCGTGCACTTCGGCGGCTGCATAGACTTGCATGATGAAACGCAGTGTAGTGATCGTCGGTGGCGGGGTGATGGGCGCGGCCACGGCCTGTTTCCTGGCGCGCGACCAGGGTGTGCAGGCCACGGTGATCGAGCGCGACCCGGGCTACCAGCGCGCCAGCAGCGCCTTGTCGGCGAGCTCGATCCGGCAGCAGTTCTCGCAGCCCGTGAACATCGCCCTGTCGCTGTGGAGCCTGGCGTTCCTGCGCCGCGTGGGCGAGGAGCTGGCGGTGGGCGACGAACGCCCATCGCTGGGCCTGGTGGAGCCGGGCTATCTGTATCTGGCTGGCAGCGAACGAGGTGCGGCGACGCTGCGCGAGCAGCAGCCGCTGCAGTGCCGGCAAGGCGCCGACATCGCCCTGCTCACGCCCGAGGCGATGTCCCGGCGATTCCCGTGGCTGCACACGGCCGACCTGGTCGCGGGCAGCCTGGGCCTGAGCGGCGAGGGCTGGTTCGACGGCCCGGCGCTGCTGCAAGCCTTCAAGCGCAAGGCGCAGTCCTGCGGCGCACGTTTCCTGGCAGCGGAGGCCACCGACTTCGACACCCAGGGCGGCCGGGTGCATGCGGTGCGTTGCAGCGATGGCAGCCTTCACGCCGCCGACGCCTTCGTGCTGGCCACCGGCGCCTGGGCGGCCCAGCTTGCTGCGAGGCTGGAAGTGACGCTGCCGGTGGCGCCGAAGAAACGCGACGTCTTCGTCTTCGACAGCCCCGCCAGCCTGCCCGGCTGCCCGCTCGTGATCGACCCCTCGGGCCTGTGGTTCAGGCCCGAGGGCCGCGGCTTCATCTGCGGGGCGCCGCCACGCTGCATCGACGGCGTGAGCGACCCCGACGAGCCACCGCTGCACGCCATCGATCACGCCCAGTTCGACGAACAGCTGTGGCCGGCGCTGGCCCACCGCGTGCCGGGCTTCGAGGCCCTGCGGCTGCGCTCGGCCTGGGCCGGCTACTACGAGATGAATGCCTTCGACCACAACGGGCTGGCCGGCGCCCTGCCCGGCTGGGACAACGTGTGGACGGCCTGCGGCTTTTCGGGCCACGGCATGCAGCAGGCCCCGGCCGTGGGCAGCGCCCTGGCGGCGCAGGTGGCGGGTGCCAACAGCAGCGCGCCACCCTTGGACGCGCTGTCGCCTCAGCGGCTGCTGGACGGGCGCCCGCTGGTCGAGGCCAACATCATCTGAATTGGCCCGGGAGCGCTCAATGCGCCAGGATCTTCGACAGGAATTCCTTGGCGCGCGGCGAACGCGCATCGGGGTCGCCGAAGAATTCGTCTTTCTTGCAGTCCTCGACGATCTTGCCGGCGTCCATGAAGATGACGCGGTGGCTGACCTTCTTGGCGAAGCCCATCTCGTGCGTGACGCACATCATCGTCATGCCTTCGTGGGCCAGCTGGACCATCACGTCGAGCACCTCGCCCACCATCTCGGGGTCGAGTGCGCTGGTGGGCTCGTCGAAAAGCATCACGATGGGGTCCATGCTCAGCGCGCGCGCAATCGCCACGCGCTGCTGCTGGCCGCCGGACAGCTGGCCCGGGTACTTGTCCTTGTGCACCGTCAGGCCCACGCGTTCGAGCATCTTCAGGCCCCGGGTCTTGGCGTCGTCGGTGCTGCGGCCCAGCACCTTGGTCTGCGCCAGCGTCAGGTTTTCGGTCACGCTCAAGTGCGGGAACAGCTCGAAGTGCTGGAACACCATGCCCACGCGCGCGCGCAGCTTGGGCAGGTTGGTCTTGGGGTCGCTGATGCTGATGCCGTCGACGACGATGTCGCCCTTCTGGAAAGGCTCCAGCGCATTCACGGTCTTGATCAGGGTGCTCTTGCCGGAACCCGAGGGACCGCAGACCACGACGACCTCGCCCTTCTGGATGCTGGTGGTGCAGTCGGTCAGCACCTGGAAGCTGCCGTACCACTTGCTGACGTTCTTGATGTCGATCATGCGCAGGGTCCTAACGGATGATGGCGATGCGCCGCTGCAATTGGCGCACGAGCATGCTCAGGCTGAAACAGATGATGAAGTAGACGACCGCTGCGACCAGGTAGGTCTCGACCGGGCGGTTGAAGTTCTTGCCAGCGATCTCGAAGCCCTTGAGCAGGTCGTAGGCG
>JANOBX010000217.1:0-96276 GCA_031411875.1 Burkholderiales bacterium
AACACGATGCCCTGCGCCACTTGCACGAGATGAATCGACATGGCCTGCTCCCTGCGGTCGCTCGGTGCGACCTGTGGAGCGATGCTGATACCCATCCACCGCGGCGTCAGCCTCGGATCGCTCCTAGGCTAGGGTCGATCCCAGGGCGGCGTAACAAGCTGCGTCAATCGAGGGTCGGCGACAGCGCCGGGACGACGGTAGCCGACCCGCAGTCACATCCGTCTGAAAGGTTGCACCCGCTCAGCCCCCCGGCGTCCAGGCATCGGCCGGCAGCGGCCTGGGCCACTCCGGCAGCGCCAGCCGCACGCCTTCGCTGCGCAGCAGGTACAGCAGCATCAACCCGGGCGCGATGCACAGCAGGGCGAAGGTCCAGGCCGAGCCGCGCGAGTCGCGCAGCTCATCGGCGAACAGGACCTGGAAGCACAGCACGGCGGCGGCCAGTGCGGGCAGGGCGTGTCGTGTCATCACACGCTAGCGTGCGGCGCGCAGGCGTTCGTGGAACCGGGTCGGCGCCTCGCCAAGCGTGCGTGCCAGATGAGCTGCGGCCCGCTGCAGCTTGCGCAGCGCATCGTCGCCGCGTCGGGCTGCGCTGCCGCGCAGCCGCACCCTGCACTGCCAGCCGTTGTTATCGGCGTAGAGCATCGACCAGTCCCAGCCCAGCACGGCCAGCAGGTCGGCCGGAAGGACGACCGGTGTCGCAGATCGGTCCCGGTGTGGCTGCAGTTCCAGCTCCGCAGACGCCCGGCGCGAGGACGCTGGTGATGACCAGCGCAGGTTCAGCGCGAGCTCGTCGGTATGCGCCGTCACCTGCGTCAGCTGGAATCCGCGAGCGTCGCCCTGTTGCCTCGCAGATTGTTCTGCTGTCGCCAGCCGGCCGCTGCAGGCCATGCCGAAAGGTCCGCCAGTCGGAAAATGTTGCTGCGGGGGCACCGCCTGCACGCGGGCCAGCAATTCGCCCGGCTCGGTGCCTTCCGCCCACAGCGTGGCCTGAAGGCCGTCGCTCGCACGCGCCGTGCGGGTCAGGCGGAAGTAGCCGGGGCTGGGACTGTGCAGCTCCAGCGTCAGTTCAATGGCGCCAGCGGCTTGCCCCTGCTCAGCCGCGGCCCCGCTGGTCTGGCCAGGCACCGGGCGGAAGTTCAGCCGGCGGCCAGGGCGGTCGCTCGCCGCCAGGTCCACCGCAAGGCCCATGCGCACGAAAGGCGCTGCCAGCACGATGATCTGGTGGTGCGTCAGGCCGGGCGCCGCCGGGCTCGTCGGCGGCGGCGAGCGCTGGGCCTGGGCACCGGGCGCTTCGCGCCGCATCAGTTCGAGCAGGCGCGCCAATCCGGTAGGCCCGAGCGCGGGCATGGGTGTGTGGGCGGGCATGACGGCTCCGGGCTTGCCGCACGGGGCTTCGCTGCGGCGCGGGGCAGCGCGAAATGGCGCTGTGCAGGCCGATCGGCAATTGCAGTGCCCGCCGCGGTGCCGCCATGTTCCTCACGCAGAAGGCTCGTCCTGCGTCTTGGCGGGGCGCCGGTGAAGCACTCAGACAGGCAACTGCAGGTTGCCCGGTTCAGCTCGGTCCGCCGCTCTTGTCACTGCCCCACGGCCACCAGGACCAGGCGATGGCCCTGCAGGTAGGCGCGAGCCACGAAGCCCTGTTGCGAGAACGCGGCGTCGAGCTCGCGGCTGCCTTGCCATGGACCCGGGCCGAGCACGGGCAGAAGGCCGGCTGTCACCTCGGGCGCCGGCGCTGGCGTGTGAGGCTGCGCGCTGGCCGTGGACAGGCCATAGGTCTGGCGCAGCCAGGCCGCATGGTCCGCGGGCAGGTCGACGATGGCGTCGATCCAGTAGGTCGACGGGCCCGGCACGCGTGCGTCGCCCAGGGTGCCCGACATCCATTGCGTGGCCAAGGGGCGGCCCAGCAGCGGGAAGCGCTTCAGCAGGGGCTCGGCGTCGGTGCGCATCTGGCCGGTGCCGGACTTTTCGGCGGCTTTGCCGCGCGCATGGGAGGGGTGGGTTTCAGGGCTTGCCATGGGGGTGCCTGTCTGCGCCGTCGCTGCGCTGCTGTCGCCGGCCTGGCAAGCCGACAGACCGCCCAGGCATGCCAGCAGCACACACGCGCCTGCGCCCTGCCATTGAATCATGCTCTTCAACGAGTTCGCACTTTCGGAAGGCCCGGGGGCACTCGGCACTGTCTCATCGGCCCATCTGTGCAGACACTTCGGCCGTCGTGGGGGGCTGGCCGAGGGTCCAGGTCACGGTGCGTGTGATCTCGCCGCGTGTGTCGAAGGGTCGCGCCCAGCCGAGTTCGGTGAAGCGGCCGTTGGCATTGTCGGGCGCGCCACTGGCGATGTCGGCCTGGCCACGGTTGAAGTTGTAGCGGTCCATCATGTGCACGGTGACGCGCATGCTGACCTGGTTGCCTTGCACGCTGATGTCGGCGCTGCTCCACTGCTGGTAGCCGCCGATGGCCTTCTGCCAGTTCTCGGTGGTCGGGTAGCTGCCTGCGGTGCGCGCCGGGCCGCTGACCGAGAAGCTGCCCGAACCCTGGCCGGCGGCCTGGGTGTCCACCGCAGCCGCGATGCGGGCGACCTCGGTGTCGACGTTGCTGCGCACGCCGGCGTCGCCGCGGTAGGCACTGGCGTAGTTCACGCGCAAGGTGTCGCCGCTGTTGCCCCAGTAGTGCGCGTAGGCGCGGGTGGCGTCTGCCAGGTCGGGGCGAAGCGTCTGGGCGCCCGCCAGCTTGGCCCGCCATTCGGCAGCGGAGAAGTAGTCGGCCCGGGTGGGGCTGGCGCTGTTGTAGACGAAGTCTTCGTCGAACTGCACTGCGGGTTCGCGCGGCGGGCCGACCTGGTAACCGTCGACGTTCGGCTGCGTTGGTGTCAATGCAGCCGGGGCGCTTCGGGCCGCCAGCAGGACGCTGCCGGCGGTGCCGTCGTCGCGCAGGGCCGCCAGGGTGTGCCCTGGCGGGGTGCCCGCTTCGGCAACGGCAACCGGTGCTGGGGCAAGCACGGCGGTCTCGTCGAAACCAGCCCATTCGAGGGCGGTTCTGGCAAGGCTGACGGCCGACGAAGCGGTCTCATCGATGCGCATGGCGGTCTCCAGGGGGCGTTGTATGGGGAGGCGAGAGGCGTGGTGGGGAGTAGGCCCCAGCCAGGCACCGGCGTCACCCTAGGACTGCACCGAGGGTCGACGTAATCGCTGTGAACAAACGTAGGCCTGCGGCGGGCAGCGCCCGCCTGGCGCCCCCGTCAGTCCAGCGGCAGCACCACGTCGCCCGTTGCCGGAACGCAGCCTTCGCCCAGAGGCTGCCAGCCGCGCCGCAGCACCATGTGCTGGCTGTCGTGGCAGAACTCCAGCCGTTCGGCGGCGGGTTCGCGCTGGCGCACGAAGGCCTCCACCGACGCCGGCATGCTGACGCGGTACTGCGCCTGGGCCAGGTCTTCGGCCGGGTGATCGCTGTCGTGCAGCCAGGGCAGGGCACTGGCCAGCCACATCAGCGCGCGGTTGCCCACGGCCATCACCTGCGGCTGGTAGCCCGCTTCGCGCAGCCAGGCCTGGGCAGCGGCACGGGGCGCCGTGCCCGGCGCGGGCTCGGGGCCCCAGGCCGAGGCCAGTGTCTCCACCAGCCACTGGTTGCAGTTCTGGAACTGCAGGCCCCAGGCATAGGCGTTCGCGCTGTAGGCCGGGTGCAGGGTCTGCAGTGCCCTCGCCTTGTCCAGGGCCCGGGCCTGCAGCGCAGCCGCGGCAGGCGCGGGCAGCAGCAGGGCACTGAAGTAGCCCAGATCCGGCTTGTCGGCACCCAGCAGGAAGCCGGGAATGCCCTGGTCGAACAGGCGTGGTGTGCCGGCTTCGCAGTCGAAGTAGAGCTGGCGCACCGACCAGGCGGCGTTCGGGCTGTCGCGCAGGCTGATGCCCGCGTGGGAATAGCGCTGGCCGAAGCGCGACAGGTCCAGTCCCGACCGGGCGACGATGGCCAGGGGCTGGCCGCTGGCGTCCAGAGTGGCCTTGATGAAGGCGGCAAAGCGCAGCAGCCGGTCTTGCTGCGCCACCGTCAGGCTGGGGGGTGAGACGCAGTGCTGCTGCACCAGCACCGAAGCATTGGCGGCTCCGGGCAGGGCCGTCAGGCCGATGCAGACCGCCAGGAAGAAACGGCACCCGTGCCGACGCACCTGGCGCAGGGGCCCCCCGGGCCGCTCGGGCGGCCCTGGCACAACGGCCCGGCGGCGGCCGGGCACGGCCCTCAGAGCACGACCGGGCGTGAGGCCAGTTCCTGCAGCCAATGGTCTTCCAGCACCAGGAAGAAAGCCTGTTTCGTGTCGGCGCGGGCGAACTCGACGCCGTAGCTGCGCGGGGTGGCCGCCACGCGCTGGTCACGACCCAGGCCGGTGCTGTCGAAGGTGGCTTGCGGCAGGGTCAGGAAGAGCGTGTCGTGTGCCCCGGCCGCTTCGCCCGCGGCACGTTCGCGCTGCAGGCTCAGGCGCACGTGCGGGCCCAGGCCCGGCCGCGGTTCGGCGGCGGCGATGTCGACGATGCGGTACTCGCCCTGGGCCACGTCCTTCGTGCTCGAGCTGTTGCTGGACGTGGTGAGCGAGCCCGAGATGCCCGCCAGCGACACCCCGACACTTTCCGAGACGGCCGACGAGGTGGACGACGCGGCCTGCGCGTCGGGGCTGAAGGCCGGGCTGTAGCTGGCAGAAGCCAGGGCGAGGCTGGCGAATGCGATCGAGGTCTTGGCCATGCGGGGTCTGCGCGCGCGGGAATGTGACAACGCGGTGAAGTGTGCCAGCGGCGGCCTCAGAACACCGTGCCGTCGCTGTCGATCTTCCAGGGGGGTGCGCCGTCTTCACGCTTCTCGCGCGCGATCTCGCGCCCGGCCGCCCAGGTGCCGCCTTCGAGCACGCAGGCCAGGGGCAGCTCTGCCGCGCTCTTGCCCAGCTTCTGGCGAACGCCGGCCGCGACCTCGTCGAGCAGGGCCACGGTGAGGGCGCGCCATTCGATGATGGGCGCGTCCGACGGCTTCCAGACGCGTGCCGCCAGCCGCGGGTCGCGCAGGCGGATGACGCCGGCGTCGACCAGCAAGCCGCCGTTGCGGTATTCCGGCAGACCGGTCAGGGCGTCCAGGCCGGTGACTTCGACCCCGGCCCATTGCAGCGGCTCGAGCAGCGAATAGGTCAGCCACTGGCTGAGCTTGTGGAATGGCACCCAGCCGCTGGTGGTGCTGTCTTGCCCGTCGGCCACGGCGCCGCCGGCCCAGAGATGCGGCCAGACGTCGCCCGCGGGCAGCCCCTGGACGCGGCTGCCGCTGGTCCAGATGGGCGCCATCGAGGCCAGCAGTTCGGCCAGCACGTCGGTGGCGCTGCATTGCCTGTGGGTGCCATGGGCCGTCAGGCGGTCGTACAAGAGTCCCGGCCGGGCGATGCCGCCGTCGCGTGCGGCCTCGGCCACGAGCGCGTCGCCCAGGCGCGACAGCAAGCCGCTGCGACCTTCCAGGCCGACGATGGGGTTCGAGGGGCTGCTTTGGAACACGGCGCGCAGCGTGGAATGCTCCATGCGCTGCAGCGCCGCGGCGTCCACGCGCAGGGGGTCGTCGGGCGTGGCCGAGAACACACCGTCGACGAAGGCGCGGAAGGTGGCCACGCCCAGGCCTTCGCTGCGCTGGTAGATGGTGGCCTGCCCGCCCTGTTCACGCGCCGGTTCGGTGAAGCGCCACTGCGGCCCGGCGCCGGCGTCCAGCAGAACGCTCACCACGGTCAGGTCGAAATGTGCCCGCGCCCGCTCGCCCGGGCTGCGCCCGACCAGCAGCGTGTCGAGTTCGGCCTTGCGGTCCACGCCGCCGCTTTCGAAATGGCGCCAGCGGCTGTGGAACGGGATGTTCAGGTCCGGGTAGCGCTTGAGCGTGAGCGCCGCCACGCGTTCCACCACGGCCTCGAGCGCGCTGCGCTGAACGCTGAAGTACGGGCTGACGCCGTCCTCCACCGATTGCATGACCGCCTGGCAGCGCAGGCGGATGGTGGCCGGGTCACGGAGCAGGGCCAGGGGGTGTCGGGATGTGGATTTCATTCGAGACCTCGGCCCTTGACGAGCGCGAGGTCGGCGTTGGTGGGAACGGCGCCGTCGGTGAAGTACCCGGCGGCGATCTTGGCTTCGATTTCAACCCGGGCGTCGGCCGGCACCAGCGCATCGGGAATCTTGACGCGTTCGCCGACCTCGATGCCGCTGCCGGTGATGGCGTCGAACTTGTCGTTGGACATGCTCACCAGGCGGTGGATCTTCTGCACGCCCAGCCAGTGCAGCACGTCGGGCATGAGCTCCTGGAAACGCATGTCCTGCACGCCGGCCACGCATTCGGTGCGCAGGAAGTACTTGTCGGCGCTGTCGCCACCCTGCTGGCGCTTGCGCGCGTTGTAGACCAGGAACTTCGTCACCTCGCCCAGCGCCCGGCCTTCCTTGCGGCTGTAGGCGATCAGGCCCACACCGCCTTTTTGCGCGCCCTGGATGCATTCTTCGATGGCATGCGTCAAGTATGGGCGGCAGGTGCAGATGTCGCTGCCGAAGACGTCGGAGCCATTGCATTCGTCGTGGATACGCGCGGTCAGCGTCACCGCCGGGTTGGCCAGGTCGCGCACGTCGCCGAAGACGTAGAGCGTCTGCCCGCCGATGGGCGGCAGAAAGACCTCGATGTCGCTGCGCGTGACCAGTTCGGGGTACATGCCGCCGGTTTCCTCGAAGAGCGCGCGGCGCAACTCGCCTTCGCTGACCTTGAATCGCGCCGCCACGCCCGGCAGCCACCACACCGGCTCGACGGCGATCTTGGTCACCGTGGCGCTGGCGTCATCCAGCAGCACCGTGCCGTCGATGGCCAGGCGCTGGAAGGCGATGGCCTGTTTGATTTCCGGCAGGTGGATGTGGGCCTTGGTGATGGCGATCGTGGGCCGGATGTCGTAGCCCTGGGCCAGGTAGTCGGCATAGGCGCTCTGGACAGCGGCGCCCCAGGGGTCCAGGCTGACGATCTTGCTGGCGTCGCCCCACTGTGGGTAGGGGCCCACCAGGTCGGTGGCGAAGGTGTTGGTGAGGTCGGCACGGTGCCCGCGCGTGAGGTTGCCCGCGGCCACCGCCAGCGCACGGTAGACGCCGTAGCTGCCGCTGTGGGTGCCGATGACGTTGCGCTGGCTGCGGTTCACCGTGGTGCCGACGACGGGGCCGCGCTCCAGCGCATCGGGCGCACCCCAGTGAATGGCCGGCGCGCCGGTCGTGCCCTGGTTGGGGTGCGAGGTGAGCCGGATGTGGCTGTTGCCAGCCGGCGGGTCCATCGACTTGGCCACGGCTTCAGGCCTCGGCCCTGGCCAGTTCGGCGTAGGCGTGGCTCAGCCACATCTTCAGGCGCTGGCGTTCCATCAGGCCCAGCCCGGCGCTGTCGATGCCGCCGCTGTTCTTGGCCGCCCAGAAGCTGCTGTTCTTCGCGTCGATCTTCTGCACCACCACGTCGTGCAGACGCTTCACGTTGACCACCTTCGCGCCCAGGCCCAGCGCCCGGTCGAGCTGGCCCGAGCTTTCGAGCTGGCTGAAGTCTTCGCCGCGCAGCTGGTTCTTCACCAGCACGTAGTGCAGGCGCTGGCCGAAGCGGTCGAGCAGGCGGGCCAGCAGGTCCACGCTGTCGCGGCCGCTGTCCATCACGTGCCAGTAGTGCAGGGCGATGCCGGACAGGTCGGCCATGTCGAGCACGCCCGATTCGTCCATCCACTTGACCAGCGGGTCGTGGGTCTGGGCGGCCAGGTCCACCAGCACGCGCCGGCCCGGGTATTCGACGGCGCTTTCGACGATGCGGTCCAGCGCCTCGTACTTGTCGACCATCGCCGGCAGTGCGTAGTCGGCATAAAAGCGCATCAGTGAACCGTGCGAACGGTCGGTGTCGTAGCCGACGAAGGGGATCTCGTGATCGATGAAGTACTGCGCGAGCAGGCGCGACACCATCGACTTGCCAACACCACCCTTTTCGCCTCCGATCAGGTGGATCTTCGACGCGGGAGCGGTTTCGAGGGTGGGAACTTGGTTCATGGGCAAGGCGTCCAGTTGTTCGGGTTCGGCCGGGCCGGAAGGTTTCGATTGTGCAGCGCGCCGGAACCAGGCGATCGGGTGCCGCCACGCTCTGCGCCTGGGCAGGGGCATCGTCAGGCGAAGCCGCGCACCGGCAGCGCCGGGCTGCGCTGCAGCCAGTTGCGCGCCGAGTAAGCCGCGCTGCCGCAGGTGGCATGCAGGGTGTAGGCCAGGCGCGAGCGCGGGCTGCGGTTGGGCGCGCTGTAATGCGGCAGGAGGCCGCCGAACACCACCAGCGTGCCGGCCGGCACGGGCAGGGGCACCGCATCGGCGGTGCCGGGCCAGGGGCTGCGGTCCAGCGCTTGCATGCGCAGGCGCGGGCCGTCGGGGGTGTGTTCGCAGACGTAGCGCTCGCGCAGCGGGCTGGCCTGGCCGCCGGGTTGCACCCACAGGCAGCCGTTGTCCAGGGTGGCATCTTCAAGCGCGAACCAGAAGGTCGTCACCGTCTGCGGCGTGGTCTCGAAGAAGCTGGCGTCCTGATGCCAGCCGACCTCGCCGCCGATGAGCGGCTGCTTGAAGATGAGCTGGCTCTGCCACACCTGCGGCTTCGGCAGGCCCAGGCCGGCCCCCAGCGCCGCCAGCTCGGGGCCATGAGAAAACGCGTCGAACACCGGATCGAGCTCGTGCAGCGCGTGACCGATCTTGTTGATGGCCCGGTCCTTCGGCACGGCCAAGCGGCCCTGGGCGTCGAAGGCGTCTTCCTCGAAGAAGCAGTGCACGGCTTCGGCGCTGGCCAGCAGCGCGCCGTCGGCCACGCGGCTGCGGTCGCGGGTGGAGAAGGTGCCGGTGCCGGCGTCGGGCGTGAAGGCTGTGACGATCTCGGCCGCGCGGCGGCAGGCGGCCTGGGTCGCGACGGCCGACTTGAAGCCCGGCAGCACGAGGTAGCCGTCGTGCTGCCACTGCCTGGTTTGTTCTGAGCTGAGCATGGAAAGGTGGGCTGTTGCGATTTGGCATCAAGTGCCCACGACCGGCGTTGGCAAGCCGACCGCGCGGCGTGGCGCGCGCCATCATCTGCGATTGTTGCCACGACCTGTGGCACAGCCATTGCAACACGTCTGCCAGCCCTTTTCGAAAGACGCCATGTCCAAGCACACCCGCCCCGCCCTGTTGTCCCCCCTGGCGCTGGCCGCCATCGGCCTGCTGTCCGGCGCTGCCGGCACGGCGCAGGCTCAGGCGCAGGCCGAAGCCGGCAAGCTTCAGACCATCACCGTCACCGCCGAGCGCCGCACCGAAAACATCCGCGACGTGCCCAGCAGCATCACCGCGCTGTCGGGCGAGACGCTGGAGATCCTGAACAGCGGCGGCCAGGACATCCGGCAGCTCAGCGGCCGCGTGCCCAGCCTGAACATCGAATCCAGCTTCGGCCGCGCCTTCCCGCGCTTCTACATCCGCGGCCTGGGCAACACCGACTTCGACCTGAACGCCAGTCAGCCGGTCAGCCTGGTGTTCGACGACGTGGTACAGGAGAACCCCATCCTGAAGGGCTTCCCCGTCTTCGACCTGGAGCGCATCGAGGTGCTGCGCGGGCCGCAGGGCACGCTCTTCGGCCGCAATTCGCCGGCCGGTGTGGTGAAGTTCGATTCGGTCAGGCCGGGCAAGACCTTCGGCGGCTATGGTTCCCTGTCGATCGGCCGCTTTTCGGCCGTGAACGTCGAAGGTGCCGTCAACGTACCTTTGTCGGACGTGGCCGCCTTGCGTGTTTCACTGCAGTCGCAGAACCGTGACGACTGGGTCAAGAACACCAACCCCCGCGGTCCCACCCAGGACCTGGAGGGCTACAACGACAACGCCGCGCGCGTGCAGCTGCTGGTCACGCCCACAAGGGACATCAGCGCACTGTTCAACGTGCATGCCCGCGACCTGGAAGGTTCTGCCCGCGTCTTCCGCGCCAACATCATCCAGCCCGGCGGCAACGGCACCGTGCCCGGCTTCGACGAAAGCAAGGTCTCGCAGGACGGCGTCAACAGCCAGGACGTGAAGAGCGTGGGCGGCAGCCTGCGCCTGCGCTGGGACCTCGGGCCGGTGGCGTTGAGTTCCATCACCGGCTACGAGAGTGTCGAGAGCTTCAGTCGCGGCGACATCGATGGCGGGTTCGGCGCCGGTTTCCTGGGGCCAGGCAACTTCGGCCCTGGCCCCATCGCCTTCGACGCCGAAAGCGGCGACGGCCTGCCCAAGCACCGCCAGTTCACCCAGGAAGTTCGCCTGGAAAGCACGGGCAAGGGCGCGCTGCAGTGGCTGGGTGGGGTGTACTGGTTCGACGAAGAACTGAACATCGACAGCTTCAACTACAGCAGCCTGGGCGGCAACACGCAGAACGGCTTTGCCACGCAGAAGCAGGACAACCAGGCCTGGGCGGTGTTCGGCAGCGTCAACCTGGACGTGAGCCCGCAGCTGAAGCTGCGCGGCGGCCTGCGCTACACCAAGGACGAGAAGGACTTCGTCGCCGACCGCATCCAGGCGCCGCCGTTCAGCCCCATCTTCATCGGCCGCCGCACGGTCGACACCAGCGCCGACAACACCAGCGGCGACTTCAGCGCCACCTACGCGGTCAGCCCGACGATGAACGTCTACGGCCGCGTGGCCACCGGCTTCCGCGCGCCATCCATCCAGGGCCGCCTGCTCTTCGGCGACACCCTGAGCGTGGCCCGCAGCGAGAAGGTCACCAGCTATGAGGCCGGCATGAAGGCCGACCTGTTCGACCGGCGTGCGCGCGTGTCGGCCAGCGTCTTCAGCTACACCATCAAGGACCAGCAGCTCACCGCGGTGGGCGGTGCGGCCAACTTCAACCAGCTCATCAATGCGGCGAAGACGCAGGGCCAGGGCCTGGAGTTCGACCTGCAGGCCTTCGTCACCGACAACCTGCTGTTGACGGTGGGTGGCAGCGTCAACGCGACCAAGATCAAGGACCCCGGCCTGCGGGTGGACGCCTGCGGCAATGGCTGCACGGTGCTCGATCTGATCACCGCCCCGATCAATCCGGCCATCGGCAAGTTTGCGCCCACCGGGTCGATCGACGGCAACCCGCTGCCGCAGGCGCCGAAAGTCACGCTGAACTTCACCGCCCGCTACAGCTGGGCTGTGCCGGGCGGCGAAGCCTTTGTGCTGACCGACTGGGCCTACCGCAGCAAGGTCAACTTTCAACTCTACGAAAGCGCCGAATTCACCGGCAAGCCCCTGCTGGAAGGTGGCCTGCGCGCGGGCTACAACTTCGGCGGCGGCAAGTACGAGGCGGCGGTGTTCGTGCGCAACCTCACCGACCAGATCCGGGTGGTGGGCGGCATCGACTTCAACAACCTCACCGGCTTCATCAACGAGCCGCGCACCTTCGGCGCGTCGTTCAAAGCCAACTTCTGATGCGCTGGGGGGTTGCCGTGCTGGCCCTGGCGGCGACCGCCGCCAGTGCCCAGCCCGCCATCATCTTCGAGCTGGGCGGCAAGTTCGACAAGTCCTTCGGCCAGGCGGCCTGGCAAGGCGCCGAGCGCTGGAAGAAGGAAACCAGCAAGCCTTACCTGGAGTACGAGATCCAGAACGCTGCGCAGCGTGAGCAGGCCGCGCGCCGCTTCGCCCAGCGCGGGGCCAACCCGATCGTCGGCGTCGGCTTCCCGCAGGCCAGTGCCATCGAGGCCGTGGCACGCGACTTCCCGAAGCTGCAGTTCGCCATCGTCGACATGGTGGTGAACCTGCCCAACGTGCAGAGCTTCGTGTTCCGCGAACACGAAGGCGCCTTCCTGGTGGGCGCGCTGGCCGCGCTGGCCAGCAAGACCGGCACCGTGGGCTTCGTCGGCGGGCAGGACATCCCGCTGGTGCGCAAGGTGCTGTGCGGCTACGAGCAGGGCGCGCGCTGGGCACGGCCGCAGGTGAAGACGGTGTTCGCGATGACCGGCACCACCAACGCCGCCTGGACCGACCCGGCCCGCGGCGCCGAGCTGACGAAGACGCAGGCAGCGCAAGGCGCCGACGTCATCTTCGCCGCCGCCGGCACCACCGGCCTGGGCGTGCTGCAGGCCGCGAAGGACCTGGGCATTCTGGGCGTGGGCGTGGACAGCAACCAGAACGGCCTGCACCCGGGCAGCATCCTCACCAGCATGCTCAAGCGCACCGACGTGGCGGTGCACCAGGCCTTCCAGGGCGTGAAGCCGGGGGTGACGGCGCTGGGCCTGAAGGAAGGCGCGCTGGACCTGGCCTACGACGAGCACAACGCGAAGCTGGTGACGCCGGCGATGCGCGCGAGGGTGGATTCGGCCAAGGCCGAGATCATTGCGGGCAGCCTGAAGGTCATCGACTTCACGGCGGCGAACGCCTGCCGTTAGGGGCGCCGACGCCGCCGCCCGATGTGGCGGCCGAGAAGCCGGCCGCCGCAGCGGCTTCAGAAGCTGGAACCAGGCTGGGTCAGGAATTCGGCTTCCTCCTTTGTCGACTCGCGTCCCAGGATCGCGTTGCGGTGCGGATAGCGGCCGAAGCGGTCGATGATCGCCTTGTGGCGCAGTTCGAAGTCGTGGTTGTTCGCGGGCGCGTGGTCACGGAACAGGCGCAGCGCGGTCTCGTGGATGAGCGCGGACTCGCTGTGCATGTAGGGCATGTAGACGAACACGCGCTGCTGCTCTGCCAGCACAAGGTCGGCGCCGGCGGCGACGGCTTCCTGCGCCAGGGCCAGCGCCAGGGTGTCGGTCCCGAACGCGCGGGGCTGACCCCTGAACATGTTGCGAGGGAACTGGTCGAGCACGATGACCTCGGCGAGCCGGCCGGGTGGCGTGGCACGCCACTCGAAGAGTTCTGCGCGCGCGGCCTGCTCGAACAGGTGGCCGAAGCGCTGGCCGACGAGCTGGTCGAAGGCCGGGTCGAGCTTCCACCATTGCGCCGGTTCGATGTCAAGGAACCAGAAGTCCAGGACGCTTTGAAACATGGCGGGTCTTCCGAAGGGGCGCCTTGGGCAGGCGGGCAGGCAGCTTAGCGTGGCCGTCGGGCGACGACGGCTTTGCGGTGACCCGACCGTGTTTGCGATCGAGTTCTATCGACCCTGAACCGACAACCTCCGCACAGGGTTCGCCGCCCCGAAGCAGCCGATCGAATCCGTGCGAGTCCCCCTGTAGACGTCCCGCGGCTGCGGGCACAACCACCGGAGCGGCAATCTGAGCGATGGAGGCGTATCGCGCTGCCCTAAACCTTGCGCCGCGCCTCAATCGCTCAGAGTGCTGCCTGCCGACGTGTCCCGTCCCCGGCCCTCCAGCGAACAGCGGCCTCTGTGCGGATCCGGCCGGCAGCATCGGAGCGCCGAGTGCAAAGGGTCGCAGTTCTGGCGTTGCAGCATCCTGTCGATCAGGTCGCTGAGGTCGCTGAGGTCGCAAAAGCCGAGCGCCCAGATGGCACTGGCTGCCGGCTCTCAGGGCAGGCTCGCAACCATTTCAACGCCTGAGCCGTGTTCGTACCTTAGCGCGCCACTTGATGCCGATGCACAAGCCAGCCGGCGCGGCAGGCCTGCGTGCGGCTTAGGTGACTAGGCTCGGGTCCGCCGGCGCAGGGTAGCAACCAGCACGCCAGCCAGACCGAGGGCCATCAACGCGTACGTCTCGGGTTCTGGCACCACGACGACGTTGCCCGGGCCCGTGATCGACGTCGTGTAGGCGCCGAAGTCGGTGTTGTCGAACCCGGTTACGACGTAGCGATAGGTCGTGCCAGCGTTCAGCGCGAAGGTGAAGCCCGATGCATTGAAATTCCCTACGGTCAGGTCGTCGTTGATCGCTAGCAGGTTGGCGAGCGGCGTGGCCGGGGCGAAGGTCGTGTACAGCGCGACGTAGGGGTCATAGGCGCCCGTCGTCGTGGTCAGGAAGATGTAGGAGCCGGTCACCGACACCGTGAACGGCAGCACCGTGTAGGGCACGGCCGTACCGACGGCGGACGTGCTGGTCAAGGTCAGTGGGCGGTTGAAGGTCGGCCCGCCGGTGGTGTCCCCCACCACCACGAGGGCCTGCGCCGGGCCGGAAAAAACAGCGGCTGTCGCCAGGGCGAGCATGGTCGAATTGAATTTCATGGTTTCCTCGATGAATTAGACAAGACTGCTCGGGGCCGCAGCAATGGCGTCAGGGAACTTCCCACCGCATGAACTCTGACCGCTTCACCGTAGATTGTGAAAACTTGACGGTCATCCCCCTCACACCGGGGGTTCGGCGCTGCACCAATCGACGAAGAAATCGGGAATGGGATCGGTCGTCCCCGGCGTCGAGCTGTAACCGTCCGATCCGGTCACGCCGTGGTGCCCGAGCAAGGTGTCGTCGATGAAGAGGTTGCCGCTGATGCTCGTGGCGTCGCTGGTCAGCACCAGGTAAGCGGCGTCGGCCAGGCTCTTCGATGTTCGGCAGCGCGCCACGTCGACGCCGGGAATCATCTGCAGCGCCGACGTGGCGATCGCGGTGCGCGGCCACAGACTGTTGACGGCAATGCCGAGCTGCCTGAACTCCGCCGCGTGGCCGAGCGTGCACATGCTCATGCCGCGTTTCGCCGTCGTGTACGCCGTGTGGTCCTCGAACCAGTGAGGCTTCCTCGACAGCGGTCATGACATGGTCAGCACCTGCGGGTCGTGCCCAGCCTTGGCCGACGCGACGAGGTGCGGCAGCGCCGTTGCCGCGCACAATTAGGTGCCGTGCGCGTTGACCCCAAACTTGAGGTCGAAGCGTTTCATCGGCGTGGCTCGGCTGACCGCGCTGGCGTTGCTGACCAAGATGTCGATACCGCCGAATCGCTGCGCCGCTGCCGCCATAGCCGCCTGCACGCCGCCTTTATCGCGGATGTCGGGGGGATAAGATTTTCAAGTCCTTTTTTCCCATTCCCAATGGCAACCCGAACACAGCAACCGAAGCCTGTGAGTCGGTCCCTGAAGGTGGGTGAAAACTGTTCAGCATTGACGACGGCGCCGAAAATCGTCTTTGTCGGACACCGTCTGCGGGTCATCCTTCTCACTAGGCCGACTACATCGTTGCAGCAAATCATCGGACGCAGCCGACTCCAGCGGCCCTGGGCGCCGGAACGCCTAAACAGTCACCGTCGGGCGACCGACGTGCGATAGTTTCCGGCGTCAAGCTGACGAGACGAGACGCCAGGAAGCTGCCCTTCGCCACCGTCAGCTGATGGCCGGGAGCCGGTGCTGACCAACGGCAGCTTCCTCGCCATCCGGTCTGACTGAAACAATCCGCGGCCAAGGCCACAAGCTCGACCCGGCGCGTGGCCAGTCGCAGCAACCTGCGCATGACCTGCAATGGGTCGGTTGCGTTGTTGTCCCCAAGCCCGTGCCGGCGACCACGCGTCAGAGCAAGCAATTTGCCACGCCACGCTGGTGTCGCGTCAGCCGCCGCCGCGGTGCATGTAGAGGTCGAAGTAGCGCATGAAGCGCAGGCGTTCTTCGGCATCGACGCCGTCGAAGCGAAACTGTACGGCCAGCCGCGGTAGCCGCACCAAGCCGATCTGCCGCGGCGGCAGCACCTGCCAGTCCAGGCGCAGCCGGCCCGGCGGCAGGCCCACCACCGCCTGTGCGCTTGAGAGCGTCAGCGCCTGGTCCCGCACCGCCCCGGGCAGCCAGCCGCGCCACTCGCTTTCGGTGCAGCCCATTTCGCGGTCGAAGACCGCGGCGTAGTCGGACTGCATCAGCGTTGCACGACTGTCGCGTGGCCCGCCACCGGGTCAACCCCCCGCAATCGGCGGCCAGATCGCCAGCACGTCGCCTTCCACCAGCACATGCTCGGGCCGCCTCTCGGGCGGGATGAAGACACCGTTGACCAGCACCAGGTGCACCTGCTTGGCCGGCAGGCCGAAGGGTTCGATGGCCTGGCCGATGGTGCTGCCCGCGGCCAGTTCCAGCGGCATCAGGTTGCCGGTGCGCTTGTCGGGCGGCAGGTACTGCGTCAGGCCAGCGTAGAGCTTGAAGGTGATCTGCATGAAACCAGTGTGCCCCGGCTTTCAGGCGTGCGCCCGGGTGTCCTGCGCTTGGGCACGCGCGAGGTAGGCTTCCATCAGTTTCGTCGGGTCGGCCAGCAGCTTGTCCTTCCACGGCCCCAGCTTCACCTGTCCTTCGACCAGGCCGCGCATCACGCCCACGTGCTGGGTCCAGCCCACGCTGTTGCAGCCCACCATCACGTCGCCGCTGAACTGCAGGCTGAGGTGGCGGCCGGCGGCCAGGTCGGTCAGCTCGACGTGGTCGCCGCCGGGCACGCCGTGCCAGTCGCCGAAGCTGGTGGAGATGAGGCCCAGCGTGTCGAGCACGTTGATCTGCGTGACGCCCTTCAGGCGTGCCTTCACGCCGGCCATGTTCATACCGGCCACCAGGGCCTGGTCGGCGGCGTTGGGCTGGATGGCGCTGACGATGCTGGTCTGGCTGGCCAGGTCGAAGGCCTCGGCGCAGTCGCCGGCGGCGTAGATGCCGCTGACGTTGGTCTGCATGTGCTCGTCGGTGAGCACGCCGAGCAGACAGGTGATGCCGGAGTTCTGCAGGAAGCCGATGTTCGGCCGCACGCCGGTGGCGCTGATGACGAGGTCGGCGGCGATGCTGTTGCCGTCGGACAGCCTGACCTGCATGGCCGCGCCGGCTTCGCCGGGCTCGATGGCGTTCACACGCGTGCCGGTGTAGACCGCCACGCCCTTGGCTTCGCACCAGTCCTTGATCATGCCGCCGGCCGTGGCGCCCATCATGCGCGGCACCATGCGGTCGCCCATCTCGACGACGCTGAGCTTCACGCCGCGCGCCGCCAGCGCTTCCATGATGATGCAGCCGATGAAGCCTGCGCCCATCTGCAGCACGCGGGCGCCGGGCACCGCGAGCTTCATGATTTCGCGCGCGTCGTCCAGTGTCCAGCAGGCGCGCACGCCGGGCTGGTCGATGCCGGGAATGGGCGGGCGCATCGGGCTGGAGCCAGTGGCCACCAGCAGGGTGTCGAAGGGCAGGGTGCTGCCGTCTTCGAGCTCGACGCGCTTGCCCGTGGGGTCCACGGTCTTGGCGCGGCCGCGCTGGAGTTCGATGCGCAGCTTCTCGAAGTGCCCGGGTTCATGGCGCAGGTGCGTGCCCGGCTCGCCGATGTTGCCGATGAGCAGGTAGGGAATCGCCATGCGCGAATAGGGCGCCTCGGGCTCGTCGCCGACGATGACGATCTCGTCGCGCGCGCGGTGCTTGCGGATGGTTTCCGCGGCAATCACCCCGGCCGGCCCGGCCCCCAGGATCACGTGTCGCATCTTGCTTGTCCTTCCAGAAACGAAGAAGGCGGTTCGCAAACCGCCTTTGGGTGTGAGGGCGACTGGCGCCTGACCGTGCAACGGCGACGGGCGCCTTAGAGGCCCAGCCGCGCCCGGGTTTCGGCCTTCAGCTGGCCGTCGCTGTCCCAGCCGCGGGCTTCGTAGTACTTCGGCAGCATTTCGGGCAGCTTGTTCACCAGGCCCTTGGCCGGGCCGGTCTTGGCCGGTTCGGTGAGCAGGCGCTTGGGCAGGCTGTCGTCCTTCGACGTGAAGCCGGCGCGGTTGTTGAAGTCGCGCTCCATGTTCCAGATGCGTTCACCGATGAGCGACAGGTTCTCCAGCGTGAACTCGTCGCCGCAGGCGGCGGCCACCTGCGGCGCCAGGTCGTGCAGGCCCCAGGCGAAGGTGGTGAAGATGCACAGGCCGGACGAGTCGAACGCGGCGGTGGCGTCCTGGAAGGCCTTGACCAGTTCGGGCTTGCCGTCGGCGACCAGCGGGTCGGTCTTCACCGGGATGCCCAGCACTTCGCTGGCCACGGTGTAGCCGCGCAGGTGGCAGGCGCCACGGTTGCTGGTGGCGTAGGCCAGGCCCATGCCCTGGATGCCGCGCGAGTCGTAGGCAGGGAATTCCTGGCCCTTCACCGTCATCGACAGGTCGGGGTGGCCGTACTTGGCGGTCAGGCGCTTGGAGCCCTGGCCGATTTCCTTGCCGAAGCCTTCGCCCTTGGCGGTGATCTCGGCGAAGTGGGCCAGCGCCTGGGCCGAGCCGAACTTCGCGTCGATGCCGATCTGCTCCTTCGTGAGCACGCCCATTTCATAAAGCTCCATCACCGCGCCGATGGTGGCGCCGAAGGAGATGGGGTCCATGCCGTGTTCGTTGCACAGCACGTTGGCGTATTGCAGCGTGTCGAGGTCGTCGACGCCGTTGGCGGCACCCAGGGCCCAGGCCGCTTCGTATTCCAGGCCGCCCGAGGCGCCCCAGTACTGCGGCTTGTTCTCCACCGTGAAGTGGCCCTTGTCGATGGTCTGGATGCGGCCGCAGGCAATGGTGCAGCCGAAGCAGGCCTGGTTCGTCACCAGCGGCTTCTTGCCGTCGGTCTTGCGCGGCGTGGCCATGGCTTCGGCGCCGATGTCCTTGGCGCCTTCGAAGGCGACGTCGCGGTGATTGCGCGTGGGCAGCGAGCCCATCTCGTTGATCACGCTCATCAGCACCTGGGTGCCGAAGGTGGGCAGGCCCTGCCCGGTGACGGCGTTGTCGGCCAGGATCTTCTTCTTCTCGTAGGTGACCTTCATGAACTCTTTCGGGTTCACGATGTTGCCCACGCCCTTGGTGCCACGGGCGATGATGGCCTTCAGGTTCTTCGAGCCCATCACAGCGCCCACGCCCGAGCGCCCGGCGGCGCGGTGCAGGTCGTTCACCACGGCCGCGTACAGCACCTGGTTCTCACCGGCACCGCCGATGCTGGACACCTTGGCCAGCGGGTCCTGCACTTCCTTTTTCAGCGTGGCCTCGGTGTCCCACACCGTCTTGCCCCACAGGTGGCCGGCGTCGCGCAGTTCGGCCACGTCGTCCTGCACGAACAGGTACACGGGCTTGGCCGACTTGCCTTCGAAAATGACCATGTCCCAGCCCGCCATCTTCAGTTCGGCGCCGAAGTAGCCGCCGGAATTCGAGCAGGCGATGGCCCCGGTGAGCGGGCCCTTGGTGACGACGGTGTAGCGCCCGCCGGTGCTGGCCATGGTGCCGGTGAGCGGCCCGGTGGCCCAGATGATCTTGTTGCCCGGCGCCAGCGGGTCGACCTTGGGGTCGACTTCCTCGACGATGTACTTCGTGGCCAGGCCGCGCGAACCCAGGTAGGTGCGCGCCCATTCCATGTTCAGCGGTTCAGACTTGACGGTGCCGGCCGTGAGGTCGACACGCAGGATTTTTCCAGCCCAAGACATGTTCAGTACTCCTTATGCCGCAGCGGGCTGGTTGCCGAGCTTTTCAGCCCAGGTGGCCATCTTGCCCAGGCCGGTCCAGTTGGCGTCGACGTAGGTGATGGCGGCGGTGGGGCAGGCTTCCACGCACTTCGGCGCGTCGCCGCACAGGTCGCACTTCTGCACCTTGCCGGTTTCCTGCACGTAGTTGATGGTGCCGAAGGGGCAGGCGATGGTGCAGACCTTGCAGCCGACGCAGGTGGCGTCGTTGACGATCTTCGCACCGGTCATGCGGTCCAGCGTGATGGCTTCCACCGGGCAGGCGTGCAGGCACCAGGCTTCGTCGCACTGGGTGCAGGTGTAGGGCACCTTGCGGCCGGTCTCGTGGAAGTCGAAGACCTTGATGCGCGACTTTGCGGGTGCAAACGTGCCATGGTGCTCGTAAGAGCAGGCCATTTCGCACTGCAGGCATCCGGTGCACTTATCCGGATTGATGTGAAGCGACTTCTGCATTGTCCTGTTCCTTGCTTTCGGCTGGGGAGGGTGGCGCCAGGGCGATGCTCGTCCGCAGGCCATCACCCACTGCGTATGCTGGCCGCTGCCGGTCGCGTATGAAACTTCGGACATACCCTGCTGGCGTCATGGTTGACACGGGGTTTTGGCGGGCGCCGCCGTGCTGGCTTGGGCTTGGTGTCTCAATCTGGAGCAGTGTCCCCTGGCCCACCGGCTCGACAGGCTGCAGGCCTGGCATGTGGCTTGCAGCGCGCTGCGCATGATCGATCCCTCTGCTGACGTCAGGCGCGTGCTCGATCGCATCGCCGGCTTGCGCTACACCCCCGATCAGGCCCAGGGCCTGCCCGCGGAGTGCTACACCTCCGAGACCTTCTTCGACTACGAGAAGCACGCCGTCTTCCTGAAGCAGTGGGTGTGCGTGGGACGTGTGGAAGACATCGCCGACGCCGGTGACCACCTGGCCGCGGACATCGTGGGCGAGCCGGTCCTGGTGGTGCGCCAGGCCGACGGCAGCATCTCGGCCATGAGCGCGGTCTGCCAGCACCGCGGGCAGGTGCTGTGCCAGTCCTCCGGCAAGGGCGCGTCCTCGTTCCGCTGCCCGCTTCATTTCTGGAGTTACGACCTGGCGGGCCGCTTCGTGGGTGCCGCCCACATGGGCGACAAGGCCGTGACCGACGGGCTGCGCGAGACCGTTCGCCTCGCCCCCATCAAGGTCGAACTCTGGCGCGGCTTCATCTTCATCAACCTGGACGCCGGGGCCAGGCCCCTGGCGCCGTCACTCGCCTGTCTGGACCCGTTCTTCGTAGGCTACGAGCAGGCAGATCTGCAGCCGGTGCCGCCCACCCTGTCGGACGTTGCATTGCCCTGGAACTGGAAGATCCACGTCGAGAACTTCACCGATGCCTATCACCCGGGCTTCGTCCACCGTGGCACGCACGACATCGCGCCCAGCGTGCACAAGGCCGGCCATGTTCAATTCTTCGAACGGCGGGCCGGAGACAACGCCATCGTGCGCAGCGTGCCCCTGCTGGCGCCCGGCGGCGGGATGAATGGCGACGGCTGGAGCGACACGCCCATGTTCCCCCCGATCGCGCAACTGTCCCAGGCGCAGCTGCGTCGGCTCACGTTCGCGTTGCTGCCGCCCAGCATGACCCTGGTGTTTGCACCGGGCGCCATCGCCTACACGCTGCTGAAGGTGTCCGGCGTCAAGCAGACCTTCGCCTCCAACGACCGCGTCACCGCCGGCGGCTGGCTGCTGCCGCGCAGCACGATCGAGCTGCCCGACTTCCAGGAGCGGGCCCGGACCGTCAGTGCCGGTGGCAAGAAGATCTGGGCCCAGGACGTGCCCGTGAACCTGGCCATGCAGCTCGGCAAGGAGTCGCGCTTCCAGCCCGACAACCTCTACGGCCCGCTGGAAAGGACCCTGGTGCAGTTCAACGCCTGGCTCATCGAGGCTTACCTGCAGGGCATGCCGCGGGGCGGCTGAACCTTCAGGGAACGAACTTCGTCACCGATGCCGTGGCCCGTGCCAGGTCGCCCTGACGGAACAGCAGGGGAATCGCATCGTTCGTCAGGTAACCCGGCAGCAGGTTGCCTTGGCTGCAACAGGATCTTCAAGTCGTCGTAGATTGGAGAAATTCCGCTCAGTGTCTTGAATCTCGTGGCACGCCGTTTGCCCTGTGGGCCCCACCGCCGACGAAAAGCACTCCGAGATGAACGACTCTGCCCCGTTGAAGCAGCACACCCCCGCTTCTTCCAACCCCGACCCAGACCACCTGCACATCCGCGTCGAAGCCGACGACGATCTGCAGCGCTGGGCACACAAGTTCGACGCCACCCCGGAACAGATCAAGGACGCTGTCGCGGCCGTGGGCGACCGTGCCGACGACGTCGAGATGTACCTGAAAGGCACACGTTCGACGAGCAATGCCGAAGCCGTGAAGAGCGCCCAGCCCGGCGTCGGTCCTGGCACCGGCCAGACCGGCGCGGGCTGAGGCTCCGGGCAGGCCGGCTCAGGGGGTCGCTGGCGCGCAGGCCTTGCCCTCCAGCAGCGGCAGCAGCTGCGGCGCCAGCGTCTTCAGCAGCTGCGCGGGCAGGGCGCTGGTGAAGCGGTACCCGGCCGCATGCGGTTCCCTGGCGAAGGCCATCAGCGTGCCGAAGTGGCGGTCTCCCAGCAAGAACACAATGGTCGCGGAACGGCTGACGACGCGCGACGACAGCAGTTGTCCGGCCTTGCCGAAGGTGTCGAATCGGGCATCGCCGGTGCCGGTCTTGCCGCCGATCACGACCGGCGTCCCGTCACCCAGGCTCAGCGCATCCTTCAGGCGCCGGCCGGTGCCCCCGTCGACCACCTGAAGCAGCGCCTGGCGCACCGTGTCGGCAAGCTCTGCCGGCATGGCAGCCGGGGCGGCCGTCGTCGCCCCCAGCAGGAAGTGGGTCTCGAACGGCGTGGCCACCGCCGCGCGCAACGCGGTGAACCGCGCAGTCGGCAGGCGCTGGCCGCCCGCGACGATGATGCCCATCAGCTCGGCCAGTGCCGCCGGCCGGTCGCCACTGGCGCCCAGCGCCGTGGCGTAGGAAGGCGTCAGCGACTTGAAGGGGTAGCCCATGCGCTGCCAGCTGGCGTGGATCTGGCCGAAGGCCTCGATCTCGAGCAGGCTGCGGATGCGCCTGTCCTGCGCGGCCTTGCGGCGGTTCTGGAACAGCCAGGCATAGACCTCCTGGCGTTGCTCGCGGCTTGCGGCCAGCACCTGCGCCAGCGTGGCCTGGGGCTGCCGACGCAGATGAGCGGCCAGCCACAGTTCCAGCGGGTGCAGCCCGGCCAGGTAGCCACGGTCCTGCAGCGAAAACTGGCCCGGCCCGTAGCGGTCGTGCAGTTCCTGCACGGAAACCACCGTGCCGGGCAGGTGGCGCCCCAGGAATTCCAGCAACTGCAGCGCGTCGGCCTGGGGCTCGAGCAGGTAGTAGGCAGCGGCCAGGCGCACCGGCGTCTGGCGCGGGTTCTGCAGCAGGAGTTCTTCCGCTTCGGCGGCGCTCTTGCCCTGGTACTTGCGATAGAAACGGGCGAGATAGGTGCTGCCTTCCTGGTCGGCGAAGCGCTGCAGGTAGGGCAGCCGGCGCGGGTCGTCGACGTCGTCGAGCAGGCGCGGGTCGGCGCTGGGCATGTCGGCGGCCACGCGCAGCACCACGTCGCGCATCAGGCGGATGAACACCAGGTTCACCGAACGCGTGAAGGCTTCGGCCACGGTCATGCGGCGGCCGTTGTCGGCGGGCTCGAAATTCACGAAGCGGTGCAGCCCACCGCCGGTGAAGAAGGCCTCGGCGTTGCTGGCGGAATAGCTGCGTTGCATGGCCGCGGCCAGCATCGCACGCAGGCTGCGATCGGTGCTGGTCTGCAGATGGTCGCGCGCCCACAGTGCAATGGCGTCGCGCGGGCCCAGGTCCAGCCGGGCCAGTTCGTCGGCGGCCAGCGGCTGCCAGCGTACGTGCAGTGCCGCCACCTGTTCCAGATAGGTCACCAGGGTGCGCAGCTTGGCGGTCGAGCCCAGATCGAGCCGTGTGCCTTCGTTGATGTCCAGCGGCTGATCGCCGCTGTCGGTCTGCACGCGCAGCAGGTTCACGCCTTCCGAGCGCTCGTACAGGGTGAAGCTGAAGCTGATGTGTGCAGGGTCGGCGCCAGGGCCCAGCATGTGCTGGCCGAACAGGCCGGCAGCGCGGGCTCCGTCGGCGTGGTTCATGCTGCGCAGCAGCGCCGTGGCCGAGCGCTGCACGGGCTCGGCCACCGCGCTCTCGGCCGCCAGGTCCAGGCGAGTCAGGTCATAGGCCAGCGGCACGCCCAGCAGGGCCTGCAGATGACTGCGCAGCGCTGTCACCGCCTTGCGTTCGCTGAAGTTCACGGCCGGTGGCGGGCTGGCCTGGGCCTGCAAGGCCAGCGCCAGGGGCAGCGCCGCGTCGCGCAGCGCCGGGGTGATCACGCCGGCCTCGGCCAGCAGGCGCAGGTGGCTGTCGGTCAGCTCGCGCAGGGCCTTGCTGCCGGCCGCGGTCAGGTAATGGGAAGGTCGGCGTTGCGCCACCAGCAACGACAGCGCCTGCTTGAAGGCCAGCGCTGCTGTTCCTTGTGCGCCTTGTCCGGGCCCGTCACCCGCGCCGCGCAAGGCCTGGTTGACTTCGGCGAAGTCGCGCCCGTACCAGGCCCAGAGCCCGTCGCCCAGCCCGTGCACCTCGCCCGTGCCCAGCTGCGCCGACAGCGGCACGGTGTTGATGTAGTCCAGCACGAGCTGCCGGCGCCAGGCGCGCGTGTCGGCGCCGCCCATGTAGGCCCGCTGGGAAGCCGAGACCATCTGCCGCAGCTTGTCGGCCGGGCCGCGGGTGCGGCCGCCGGGCGAGTGACGGAATTTCTCGATCTGCGTGGCAGCGTGCTGCCCCCGGCTGCAGCGTGCGACCCGTCGACCGCACGCACGGCCTGGTCGACCACGGCCTTGGCCAGGCGGTCCCACTCGACCGCCGGGTTGCGCTGCGGCGGCTCGTCGAGCAGCTCGCGGTCTTCGATGAACACCAGCGCGTCGACCAGCTGCTGCGGCACGTCTTCCAGGCGGGCGTAGGCCCGCTCTGGATGCCGAAAGCCGTAGAGCGGCTGGTGGCCGCAGTCGGTCAGGCTCAGGCCGGCCTGCGTCTTTTCGCGGTACGGCAGGTGCAGCCCGCGATCGGCCCAATCGAGCATGCCGTCCGACAGGCGCGACTGCGCGCTCACGGTCCAGCCCTGTGCCAGCAGCCGCGGGGTCCAGCGTGGCAGCTCGGTGTAGCCCAGTCGTTGATCGAAGGGGCCGTTGTCGGGAAAACGGATCGCGTCGCTGGGCCCAGGCAACACGCGGAAGCTGAGCGTTGCGGCGTTCTGGCTGAACCAGGCGGCCTGCTGGCCCGAGTTCGTGCTTTCGCGCGCCAGAAGCCACAGCAACAGCGCGGCCAGGCCCAGCAGCAGCGCTGCCGTGCCCAGCCACCAGCGTTGTCGAAAAGTCAGGATCGGAATCTCTCGGAGGCGCGTCGTTCCGGATTTCATGGCAAGCGCCGTGCCCGGGCCGGGTATGGCCAAGCTGCCGATCCTTCGTCACCGCTCAAACCGGCGGCAACACGGGTGCAGGGCTGATGGCTGTGCAGGCGCGCCCGGTCTGCTTGGCCTGGTAGAGAGCCACGTCGGTGCGCTTCATCAAGCTCAGCAGTGCCTCATCCGGGCCGGCCTGTGCCAGACCGGCGGAAAAGCTGTAGCGCACGTGGCCATGCGACTTCAGCGACTGGCGCAGCCGCTCCAGGATCACCTGGCCCTCGGCCAGCGGAGTCCCGGGCATCAGCAGCATGAATTCCTCGCCGCCCAGCCGGCCCAGCCTGTGCGCCGGGCGCACCCGCTGGCTCACGTGGGTGCAGAAGGCCCGGAGCACGTCGTCGCCGGTCTCGTGCCCGTAGGTGTCGTTGATCGCCTTGAAGTGGTCCAGGTCGAAGATGGCCACGCTCAGCGGCAGCGCTTCACGGCGCCGCTCCCCCAGCGCCGCTTCGCCCAAGCCCAGGATGTGGCGGCGGTTCGACACCCCCGTCAAGGCGTCGGTGTGCGATTCCTTGACCGCCTCGGCGTGCGCCTTGCGCAAGGCCTGGGCCATGGCTTCGTTGAGCTTGAGCAGGTGTTCGAGTTCGACATTGCGCTCGTGGAGTTCCCGGCGCTGCCGGTAGAGCTCGACGAAGACCCCGACCTTCGTCTCCAGCACGCGTGCGTCGACAGGCTTGACGAGGAAATCCACCGCCCCGGCCTCGTAGCCCCGGAAGCTGCGCGACTGGACGCTGCCGTCGCCCGTCATGAAGATGATGGGCACCGCGCGGGTGCGCTCGTTCCAGTGCATGCGCTCGGCGAGCTCGAAGCCGTCGATCAGCGGCATCTGCACGTCCAGCAGGGCCAGCGCCACGTCGTGCTTGTCGAGCAGGTCCAGCGCTTCGGCGGCCGAGTGCGCGGCCAGCACCGACAGGCCGGGCCGGGCCAGCAAGGTGTGCATGGCCAGCACGTTGTCCGCCACATCGTCGACGACGAGAACCCTGACGTAGCTGTTTCCGGCTGGTTGCATCTCAGCGTGGCAACTCGACGGAGAACGCCGTACCCGCCTCGTCCGACCGCACCGAGATGCTGCCCTTGTGGGCGCGCACGATCTCCCGGGAGATGTGCAGGCCCAGCCCCAGGCTGGTGTCGGCGGGATCGCCTTCCTTCGTCATGCGGGCGCCGCGCCTGAGCGGCTCGAAGATCTCGTCGATGAACTGCGGCGGGATCACGGCGCCGCGGTTGACGACGCTGAACGACACGCGTTCGGCTTCGCCGACGAGCTTCACGTCGACGGGTTCCTGCGCATCGCCGTATTTCAAGGCATTGCTCATCAGGTTGCCCAGCACCTGGTGCAGGCGGTTGCCGTCCCACACGCCTTGCACGTCGCCGCTGACCTCCAGCGTCAAGTGGCGCCCGGGGTGCGCCGCCCGCTGCAGATCGAGCTGTTCGCGGAACACCTCGGCCAGGTCCACGGCCACGGGCACGACGTTGATGCCCACGCCGATCTGCGTGCGGCTGAAGTCGACCAGGTCGTCGACCAGGGCCTGGATGCGCGCACCGCCCTTGATGAGGCGTGCGGCAGCGACCGAGACTTCGTCGCCGGCGTGCAGCCGCGTCAGGTAGCTGGCGGTCGAGATGATGACGCCGAGCGGGTTGCGCATGTCGTGCCCCAGCATCCCGAGCAGCAGGTTGCGCGAGCTCTCCAGGGCGAGGGTGAAGTTGCGGATCGACTCCGTCAGCGCCTGGTCGATGGCTTCGTTGAAGCGGATGATGTCCTGTAGATCGTCGGCGGCAGGGGGCGAGGCCGCCAGCCACAGGCGCAGCACGGAAGCCCGCAGCGCGCGGTATTCGGCGGTCATCTGGTTGATGTCGAAGCCGTCGCGGGCGCGCAAGGTGGCGTGCGTCTGCGCGGCCGTGGGGGGTGCGCCTTCGGGCTCGGGCGCGAGCCCTTGCGACTTCAGCTGCTGCGCCTGTTCGGATTGCTCGCGCGACAGGTCTGCGGCAATCGTCCTGAGCATCGCCTCGGCGTGGTCGCGCAGTTCCAGCCCGGTCAGCCGGCCGGCAGCCGGCATCTGGGTGCCCGCAAAGGCTTCCCACTCGACCAGGATCGCCGGCATCTGGTCGAGGATGAATTTTCCTAGTCGCACGACGACTCCGCGTTGAACAGCTCCGATCGTAGATGGAAGTTCTATCATCGGACCGTGCCACCCTGCAAGCCATGAGCAGCCACCAGATCATCCGCGACGGGCGCAAGCGCCTGGGCCTGAGCGAGCAACAGTTCGCAGAATCGGTCGGGGTCAGCCGCAGCGCGGTGCAGCAAGGGGCATTTCCGTGGCGCAGTTGCTCGGCGAAGGCGCGAATGTCGGCGGGCGCATGGCGCTGCGCGCCGAAGTCCCGCTGATCTCGCAGGTCGAGGCCGGCAACTACACCGTCATCGACAACTTCGAGCCCAGACACGGCTTCGCAACCATCCCGGTGACGGTCGAGATCAAGCGCCACACCTACGCCCTGCGCGTGCATGGCGACAGCACGGTCAGCGACACCGGCGACTCCTTCCCCGAAGGTTCCATCCTCGTCGTCGAGCCCGAGCTCGCCGCCTTGCCCGGCGACTACGTGATCGTGCTCAACGGCGCCCACGAGACGACCTTCAAGCAACTGGTCAAGGACGGCGGCGACCACTACCTCAAGCCGCTGAACAGCCGCTACCCCATCCGGCCGCTGGGCAGCGCGCGGGTCATCGGCGTGGTGCGGGAGTTCTCGAAACGCTTCAGGTGAGCGATCGGCGCGAGCCGGTTGATATCTTTACTATCATGAGAAACCAGGGCAACGCGTCCACCCCATGCTCGATCAAGCCCCGGCCGCCTGGCACGAGTCTCCGGCCTTCCTCGAGGGCGGTGGCGAGATGGGGCAGCGCATGCGCGCCTTCGACTGGGCGTCCTCGCCGCTCGGCCCGCCTCAGCACTGGCCTGCGGCCTTGCGCACGACGCTGCGCATCATGCTCAGCACGCGCCACCCGACCTTCCTGTTCTGGGGTCCGCAGCTGCTGTGCTTCTACAACGACGCCTACAGCCGGTCGCTGGGGCCGGAGCGGCACCCAGCCATCCTGGGTCAGCCCGGTGAGCCGGCCTGGGCCGAGATCTGGGACCTCGTCGGCCCGCAGCTCGCGCACGTGATGGGCGGCCACGGCGCCACCTGGCACGAAAACCAGCTCATTCCCACCACCCGCCACGGCCAGCGCGAGCCGCTCTACTGGACCTACAGCTGCGGCCCCGTCGACGACGACAGCACATCGGGCGGCATCGGCGGCGTGCTGGTGTTGTGCACCGAGACCTCGCCGCAGTCGCTGGAGCTGTTGCGCTTTCGCGCCGACCGGCAGCGCTGGCAGGACCTGTTCTCGCAGGCCCCCGGGTTCATCTGTGTGCTGGTTGGGGCCGAGCACCGCTTCGAGTACGTCAACCAGCGCTACCAGGAACTGGTGGGGCAGCGTGCCGTGCTCGACCGGCCGGTCATCGAGTGTCTTCCGGAAGCCGCGCCGCAAGGCTTCATCGCCCTGCTCGACGGCGTGCGCCACAGCGGCCAGGCCTATGTGGCCGGCGGCGTGCCGATGCAGATGCACATCGGCAACGCCAGGCCGGTGACGCGCCACATGGACTTCGTCTACCAGCCCATCCGCGACGCCACGGGCGAGGTCAGCGGCATCTTCGTCGAAGGCCACGACGTCACCGAACGGCTGCTGTCCAGCCAGCGGCTGCAGGCCGTGCTGGACAGCATCACCGACGGTTTCATCACCTTCGACCCGCAACTGCAGCTGACCTACCTGAACCAGGCCGCCGAGCGCATGCTCGAGCAGCCCGCAGCGGCCCTGCTCGGTCAGCCGCCGGCTGCCTTGACGGCGCTGATGGCCGCGCCCGACGGCCGGCTGCTGCAGGCCGAGATCGGCCAGGCCGCCGAAGGCAGCACCCGCAACGGCGAGCACTGGTTCGACGCGCTGGAAAAGTGGTTGCACATCCGTTGCTGCCCGCGCACCGGCGGCGGCGTGGTGCTGTACCTGCAGGACGTCACCGACAGCCGCAGTGCGGCCCAGGTGGCGCTCGAACTGCAGCAGCAGCTGCGCGAGCGCGCCGAAGAGCTGGAGGCGGTGATGCACAACCTGCCGGCCTATCTGTGGATGGCGCACGACGCGGCTTGCCGACGCATCACCGGCAATCCCCAGGCCGCGGCGCTGCTGAACACCGGCACCGACGCCAACATGTCGGCCAGCAGCTTGCAGGCCGGCGAGCGACCGTTCCAGGAAATGATCAACGGCCGCCCGGCACAGGCGCACGAGCTGCCGCTGCAGCGGGCCGCCAGCAGCGGCCAGCCCGTGCCCCTGACCGAGCTGCAGCTGGTATTCGACGACGGCAGCCGGCGCGAGCTGCGCGGCGGCGCTGCGCCGCTGTTCGACGCCGCAGGCCGGGTGCGGGGTGCGGTCTCGGCCTTCGTCGACATCACCGACCTGCGCCAGGCGCAGACCCAGCTGCAGCAGCGTGAACGCGAGATGCGCACCCTGGCCGACAACACGCCCGACGTGCTGGCCCGCTTCGACCGGCAACACCGGCACCTGTTCGTCAACGCGGCCATCGAACGTGCGAGCGGGCTGCGGCCGGAACAGGTCATCGGCAGGACAAACTCCGAGCTGGGCATGCCGCCCGAGCTGACGGCACATTGGCACCAGGTGGTGGACGAAGTCTTCGCCAGCGGCGAGCAGCGGCAGCTGGAGTTCGTCTTCCCGAGCCCGACCGGCCATCGCAGCTTCCAGGCGCGCCTGGTGCCGGAACGCGACGAACACGAACAGGTGCAGCAGGTGCTGGCCATCGTGCAGGACGTGACCGTCGAGCGCCATGCGCAGCAGGCCGTGCGTGACGCGGAGCAGCGCAAGGACGAATTCCTGGCCACGCTGGCACACGAGCTGCGCAACCCGCTGGCGCCCCTGCGCACCGGTCTGCAGGTGCTCGAGCGCAGCAAGGACGTCGCTGCCGCATCGGCCGTGCGCGCGATGATGAACCGCCAGCTCGAGCACATGGTGCGATTGATCGACGACCTGATGGACGTGGCGCGCATCTCTGCGGGCAAGCTGACCCTGCGGCGTGAACCGGTGCAGCTCACCGCCGCCGTCGACATGGCCGTGGAAGCCAGCCGAACGGCACTGCAGGCCGGCCACCACCGGCTGGATCTTCAACTGGCGGCACAGCCGGTCTGGGTGAATGCCGACCTCGCGCGGCTGGCCCAGGTGCTCACCAACCTGCTGAACAACGCCGCCAAGTACACCCCGCCAGGCGGCCAGGTGACGCTGGCGCTGCGCCGCGATGGCGACGAGGCCGTGCTCAGCGTCACCGACAACGGCATCGGCATCCCGCCAGCGATGCTCGACGAAGTGTTCCAGATGTTCACGCAGGTCGACGCGGCGCTGCAGCGCGAGCATGGCGGCCTGGGCGTGGGACTGGCCCTGGCCCGCAGGATCGCGGTCCTCCACGAGGGCAACATCGCGGCGCAGAGTGCCGGGCTGGGGCAGGGCAGCGTCTTCACGCTCAGGCTGCCGGCCTTGCCCTGCGCCGGCGCCGACCCGGGCAGCGCCGGTGTGGGCGCTGCGGCTGCGGCCGGCCAGGGCCGCCGCGTGATGGTGGTCGACGACAACCACGACGGTGCCGACAGCCTGGCGATGCTGCTTCGGCTGTGGGGCTGCGAGGTGCGCGTGGCCTATGGCGGTGCGCAGGCGCTGGAACTGCTGCAGGGCTGGACGGCCGAGCTGGCCTTCATCGACATCGGCATGCCGGGCATGAACGGCTACACGCTGGCCGAGGCCCTGCGGCGCCGGGGTGTGCAGGCGCGGCTGGTGGCGCTGACGGGCTGGGGTTCGGCCCACGACGTGCAGCGCAGCCTGGAAGCGGGCTTCTCGCAGCACCTGACCAAGCCGGTGTCGGCCGACGCGATGCAGGCCGTGCTGGCCGGCGGCTAGGCTTGGTTCGCAGCTTGCGCGGCTTGTCCGCCGCTGTGCAGCACGAGCGCCCGGTAGGCGGTGCTGTGGGCCGGGGTGGCCACCCCCAGCTGCAGACCCAGCGCGTGCACCCGGCCCGACAGCCAGGCCAGTTCCAGCGGGCGGCCGCGCTCCAGGTCTTCGGACATCGATGACCGGAACTGCAGCGGCATGGCCGCCAGCTTGGCCATGATCTCGTCGGACAGGCCGTCGCGCAGCGGCTGGCCTGCAGCCTGCGCCACGGCCACCACCTCGTCGATGAGCTGGCGCTGCAGGATCCTCGTTTCCGGGTGGGCCAGGATCGGCCCCATGCGCGAGCGCAGCAGCGAGGTCGAGGCCGACAGTGCGGCGAGTGCGACGAACTTCTCCCAGATCGCCTGCCCGATGTCGGTGGCGAGATTGACGTGCAGGCCGGGCATGCGGTCGGCCGTGGCGGCCAGTTCGGCCATCACCGGGTCGCCTTCGGCGGCGTCGGCGACGATGCGGTTGAGCCCGCCCGGGCTGCGGATCACGCCCGGTCTGTCGATCACGGCCGACACATAGATCACCCCGCCGCGCAGTTGCCGGGCGGGCAGGTGGCGGCCCAGCAGCGCCAGGCTGTCGATGCCGTTCTGCAGGCTGAGCACGCGCGTGGCGGGGCCGACGAGTGGCGCCATCTGCTGCGCAGCGGCTTCGGTGTCCCAGAGCTTGACCGCCACCACGGCGAGGTCGACCTCGCCCACCGTGGCCGGCTGGTCCGTGGCCCGCACCTGCACCAGCGTCAGCGGCCATTGCGGATGTTCGATCTGCAGGCCTTGCGCCTGCAGCGCTGCCAGGTGGGCGCCTCGTGCGACGAAGGCCACCTCGTGCCCGGCCTTCTGCAGCCAGGCGCCGACATAGCCCCCGACGCCTCCTGAACCCATGATCGCCACGCGCATGCGAGCCCTCCTTCGTGCAGTTGCCCTGTGGACTGCACCCGATCGTAGCGGCGGGCCGTTTCGGGCACCACGCTGGCGCATCGGGTGGCAATGTCTTCGCGAAAGTCGTGGCGCACCTCTTGCTAACGGCTGTCCTGCCGGCCAGCCGGTCCACCGCCACTCTCATCAGCTCGGAGCGTCATCCATGTCGAAGATCTCGTGTGTCGCCAGTCTGGGCCTGGCCTGGGCGGGCAGTCTGCTGGCCCTGCCGGCCTGGGCGCAGGAAGAAGAACCGCCTGCGGTCTACCGAGGTGCGCCGCCGGTGTCGGCCTTCGGCAGCGGCCCGGTGTTCGGGCCCTCGCCGCTGAACACGCCCAATCGTTTCCAGCTGAATGAAACCACGGTCACCGCGCTGCAGAAGGCGATGAGCACGCGGCTGGTGTCTTCCGAGGAACTGGTCTCGCTCTACCGCGCGCGCATTGCCGCGTACGACGTCGCCGGCCCCAGGCTCAACGCCTTTATCGCGGTGAACCCGCAGGCTGCGGCCATCGCGCGCGCGAAGGACCAGGCCCGCTTTCTGCCCGGTACCGTCATCGGCCCGCTGTACGGCGTGCCGGTGGCGCTGAAGGATATCGTCGACACCGCAGACCAGCCGACCACCGGCGGTGCCCTGGGCATGGCCGGCTCGGTGCCCACGCGCGATGCCTTCATCACGAAGAAGCTGCGCGACGCTGGCGCAGTGATCATGGGCAAGCTGACCCTGACCGAGTTCGCGAACTTCGTGACCAACGGCATGCCGGCCGGCTACAGCTCGTTGGGCCAGTACGGGTTCAACCCCTACAACCCGGTGCCGCTGCCGGGCGGCGACGGGCGCCCGCTGCTCAGCCCCAGCGGGTCGAGTTCCGGCTCGGGCATCGCCGCCGCGGCCAACCTCGTGGCGCTGACCATCGGCACCGAGACCTCGGGCTCGATCCTGGCGCCGGCCAATGCCAACGGCATCGTCGGCATCAAGCCCACCGTGGGCCTGGTCAGCCGCGACGGCATCATTCCCATCACCGCCGACCAGGACACCGCCGGCCCGATGACGCGCAGCGTCGCCGACGCCGCCTTGCTGCTGGGCGTGATCGCCGGCTACGACGCCACCGACCCCGCCACCGCCGCGTGCCTCACACCCGGTCGCTGCTTCAGCGACTACACACAGTTCCTGAACCCCAATGCGCTGGCCGGTGCCCGCCTGCTGGTGCCGCCTTTCCCGGCGAATCGCGCCACGCAGATGGAAGCGGCCATCAGCCTGCTGCAGGCGGCCGGCGCCACGGTCGTGCGCCGTGCCACCGCACTGACGGCCGTCACCGCGCCCGGCATCCTGAACTACGGCCAGAAGCGCGACGTCAACGCCTATCTCGACCGCCTGCCCGAGACCTGGCCCATCCAGTCCCTGGCCGACCTGATCGCCTTCAACAATGCCAATGCCGCCACGGCGCTGAAGTACGGGCAGATCCAGTTCATCGCCTCGAACGCGCTGGACATCAGCCCCGGCAGCGTCGACACCCAGACCTACATCGCCAACCGCGACCTGGGCTTCGCACAGTCCCGCGGCAGCATCGACAGCACCATGGACGGCCCCGATGGCCTGACCGGCACCGCCGACGACTTCGATGCGGTGGTGTATTCAGGTGCGGGCAGTGCCGGCCTGTGGGCCCGTGCCGGCTATCCCAGCGTGGTGCTGCCGCTGAGCTTCGTGCTGCAGGACGGTGCACAGGTTCCGACCGGCATCTCGTTCGCCGGGCGCCCCTTCGGCGAGCCCAAGATCATCGCCCTGGCCTATGCCTTCGAGCAGATCAACCGCGGCCGCCTGCCGCCGGCCAGCACGCCCCCGCTGGTGACCGACACCGTGCTGCGCGGCGACGTCAACGGCGACCGCGCGGTGAACAACCTGGACCTGGCGCTGGTCACCGCCCGCCTGGGCCAGACCGCCACCGGCCCCTACGACAAGGCCGACCTGGACGGCAGCGGCACGATCACGAACCGCGACCAGGGTTTGCTGCGTGTGCTGTGCACCACCAAGGCCTGCAGCGTGCCCGCGCCGGGCAAGTGAGCCGGCGACGTCGAGCGTGTCGCCACCAGCATCCTTCCATCGTTCCCGCCCCCGATCGTTTTCAATGAGGAGATCGACCATGACCCTGCGCACCCTGCCCCTGTTCGTCGCCACGGCGTGGCTGGCCGCCGCCCCGGCCCAGGCCGCCTTCACGGCCGTTCCGTCCGGCTTCATGCCGCAGTCGACCAAGGCCGCCGCGCAGTTGGGGGCCGGAACGGATCTGCCCGTCAACCTGACCGGCGTGGTCAGCTTCGACGGGCTGGATGCCCCCGGCAACACCGTGCTCAGCTTCGGCGTGCAGCCGGGCGCCCTCGTCGACCTCGTGTCCTGGAGCCTCAGCCTGCGTACCTTCGGTGCCAGCTACCTGGACGAAGCCATCGTGCTGATCGCCAACTCTGCAGGCGAGGGTGTCTTCTTCAGCCCGGGCGACGGCGACGGTTTCCCGGGCACTGGCAGCTACAGCGGCAGCGCCAGTCTCGTGGCGCTGGATCTCGCCTTCAACGTGGGCGCCGACGGCCTGCTGCTCTTCACCTTCTTCGAAAGCTTCGACGATGTGGCAGGCGCTGCCGACGCCGTCTATCAGTCCGGCAACCTCACCCTGGCCGGCGTGGTGCCGGAACCCGCCACCTACGGCCTGATGGCGCTGGGCTTGTTCGGGCTGGCGCTGTCGATGCGGCGGCGCGCTGGCTGAACACCCCCTGTCCGAGGGGGGCTCTGCCGTGCGCCGGAAGCGCGTGGCCGACATGCTCGACTGCTATAACGATTTGTTGAACCCGGGGCATCCAACCAGCACTTCGGGGCGGGCCTTCGTCGAGGGCCCCGACAACAGGGGTGGAGCAGTTGAAGCGCGTGGCGGTCGTCCAATCCAACTACATCCCCTGGAAGGGCTATTTCGATCTGATCGCGTCTGTCGACGAATTCGTCTTCTACGACGAGGTTCAGTACACGAAGAACGACTGGCGCAACCGCAACCGCATCAAGACACCGCAGGGCGCGCAGTGGCTCACCATCCCGGTGCACGGCTCGATGCAACAGGCGGTGCGGGACATCGAGGTGAGCGCCGCCGGCTGGGGCCGGCTGCACTGGAAAAGCCTGGCAGCGAATTACGCCCGGGCGCCTTTCTTCGACGCGGTGGCGACCTGGCTGCAGCCGCTGTATTGCGAGCGTGAATGGCCGCACTTGAGCGAGGTGAACCACGCGCTCGTCTCGGCCATCTGCGGTTACCTGCGCATCCGCACCCGCCTGAGCGATTCGTCGCATTACACGCTCGAAGGCGACCGCAACCAGCGGCTCGTGTCCTTGTGCACGCAGGCCGGCGCCGCGGTGTATGTGTCCGGCCCGAATGCCCGAGCCTACCTCGATGAAATGGCCTTCGCCCGTGCGGGCGTGGAAGTTGCGTGGTTCGACTATGCAGGCTACCCTCATTACCCGCAGCTCTGGGGCGGACCGTTCATCCATGAACTGAGCATCCTCGACCTCCTCTTCAACTGCGGTCCGCAGGCCGGGCAGTACATGAAACATCCGCCCTCATGAAACTGTCTGTCGTCGCGACTCTTTATCACTCCGAACCCTACGTCGCTGAATTCCATCAGCGCGCAAGCGTTACCGCACGTAACGTGGCGGGCGACAGTTACGAGATCGTGCTGGTGAACGATGGATCGCCGGACGCCAGCCTGGCCCTCGCCGTCGAATTGAGCCGGCGCGATCCGCATGTGGTGGTGGTCGACCTGTCGCGCAATTTCGGTCACCACAAGGCGATGATGACCGGGCTGGCTGAAGCGATCGGCGAGCGTGTCTTCCTCATCGACAGCGATCTCGAAGAAGAACCCGAATGGCTCGCGGAGTTCTCGGCCGTGATCGATCATCCCGGCTGCGACGTGGTCTACGGCGTGCAGAAAAGTCGCAAGGGCGGCTGGTTCGAGCGCTGGTCGGGCAGCATCTTCTACGCCGTCGTGCCGCGCATCACCGGCGTCGACATGCCGCCCAACATGGTGACGGCCCGCCTCATGTCCAGGCGCTACGTCGACGCCCTGCTGCGGCACGAAGAACGCGAGATCGACATCGGCGGCCTGTGGGCCATCACCGGCTTCGATCAGCGCCCCTGCAGCGTCGTCAAGCACCGCAGCAGCGACACCACGTACACGCTGCGGCGGCGCATCGGCGTGCTCGTCAATTCGATCACCTCGTTCAGCAGCGCACCGCTCGTGGCCATCTTCTATGTCGGCTTGATGATGTTCGTGCTGGCCAGCCTGGCCGCGGCTTATGTCGTGGTGCAGTGGACCTTGCTCTCGGAACCGGTGGCGGGCTGGGCCTCGCTCATCGTTTCCGTGTGGCTGCTCGGCGCCATGATCATCCTGTTCATCGGCATCATCGGCATCTACCTTTCGAAGATGTTTTCCGAGGTCAAGCGCCGGCCTTACACCATCGTCAGGGAAGTCCATGGCCGCAGAAGCTGAAGACCTGCGCCAGCGCACGCTCGCGCATTACCGCGAGAAGTTTGCCGAGCACGGCAGCACGCCGCGGGGTGTCGACTGGAATGGCGCCGAAAGCCAGCTGCTGCACTTCGAGCAACTGCTCAAGCTGCTGCCCGACCCGGCCCGGGGCGCTTTTTCGCTGAACGACTTCGGCTGCGGCTACGGCGCACTCGTCGAGGTGCTGCTGCAGCGCTGGAGCGACGCGCACTACCGCGGCTGCGACGTGAATGCCGAGATGATCGAGGCCGCCAGGGCACTGCACGGCGGTCGCCCGAACGTCCGCTTCGACGTCGCCGACCGGCCGCCCCTGCAGGCCGACTACGGCCTGGCCAGCGGCGTCTTCACCCTGCGCCTGGGCCGCAGCGACGCCCAGTGCCAGGCCGACATGCTGGACGCCCTGGACGCCCTGGCCGACACCAGCAGCGAGGGCTTCGGCTTCAACTGCCTGACGGCCTACTCCGACGCCGACAAGATGAAGGAGCACCTGTTCTATCCCGACCCCTGCGTGCTGTTCGACCTGTGCAAGCGCCGCTTTGCGAAGAACGTGGCGCTGCTGCACGACTACGGGCTGTACGCCTTCACCATCCTGGTCCGCAAGCGCCTGCCCGCCGCGCCATGACCGTGCGGTGGATCGACTACGCCTTCATCCTGGCGACGGTGGCCTTCAGTGTCTTCGGCCAGCTCATCCTGAAATGGCGCATGGACCAGATCGGCCCCTTGCCCAGCGGCTTCGGCAACGCCCTGCGTCACCTGCTCGGCCTGCTCGTCGACCCGGCGGTGGCGGCCAGCTTCGCCGCCGGCTTCATCGCCAGCCTGACCTGGATGGCGGCATTGACCCGTTTCGAGCTGAGCTATGCCTATCCCTTCACCAGCCTGAACTTCGTGCTGGTGCTGGTGCTGAGCGTCTGGCTGCTCAACGAGGGCCTGACCGCGCACAAGCTCGTCGGGGTGGGCCTGATCGTGCTGGGCACCATCGTCGCCAGCGGCAGCACGGGCGCGAAATGAGCATCCCGTGAACATCGGTCCAACGGCAACGGCCCCCCGGCCGGGGAGCTCGCTCCACGGCCTTCGACAGCACCTGCAGGCGGGCTGGCCGCTGGCGCTGGCCTGCCTGATCCCGGCCCTCGTCTTCGTGCTGCAAAGGGACGTTTCGCTGAACCTCGAGGACGAGGGATTCCTCTGGTACGGCGTGCAGCGCGTCGTGGCGGGCGAAGTGCCCGTGCGCGACTTCCAGTCCTACGACATCGGCCGCTACTACTGGCACGCGGCGTGGATGTGGCTGACGGGAAGCACCGGCATCATGCCGCTGCGGGCCGGCAGCGCGGCGCTCGCTGCCCTGACGGTCGGCCTGGTGGTCGTGCTGCTGCGTCGTGCCAGGCAGCACACGGCGCCGCTGCAGGCCTTCTCGATGGCGCTGGCGGTGTTCTGCTTCTCGCTCTGGATGGTCCCGTACTTCAAGGTGGCCGACAGCTTCGCCGCCCTGCTGCTGCTGGCGGGCCTGACCAAGCTGCTGGCGTCCCCGTCGCCGCGCGGCTTCTTCGCCTACGGGGTGTGTTTGGGCGTGGCCGGCGTCATCGGCATCAACCACGGGCTGTACGGCGTGCTCGCGCTCGCGCTGGCCCTGGCCTGGCTGCTGGCCACGGGCCAGAGCGTGCTCTCGATGCGTCTGCTGGGCGCGCTCGTGGCCGGCGTCGGGGCCGGCTATGCGCCGATGCTCGTGTTCATGCTCGCCGTGCCGGGCTTCGCGCATGCGTTCATCGACAGCATCCGCATCCTTTCGGAGATCGGCACGACCAATCTCCACATCCCCATGCCCAGCCCCTGGGCCGTGTGGCACAGCGACGACGCGAGGTTGACAGAACGGGTGCACGAATCGCTGATGGGCGCCGGGCTGTGGGCGGGGCTGGCATTTCTGGGGCTGTGCGCCTGGACGATGCTGCGGCATGGCCGTCTCGGGGCCCGACGCCTGAACCCGGTGTTCGTCGCGGCGGTGCTGACCACGCTGCCTTACGCGCACTACTTCTGGTCGCGCGCGAACTTCATGCATTTCGCGGTCAGCGTGCTGCCGCTGCTGGTGGCGGCGTGGAGCCTTCCCGCGGGTGGCTTTGTGGGCAGCCGGCGCAGCCGGGCATCTGGCGCACCCGTTGGCGAACCCGTCGGCACGCCCTTCGGCGCGGTGCACGGTGCTGCGCTGCTGCTGGTCACGCTGGCCAGCGGGCTGCTCGCGGGCCCGAACCATCCGCTGTTCCAGCTGGTGCGGCCCGGAACGCCGCTGCAGACCGTGACGGTGGCGGGCGAGACGCTGCGCGTCAGGGACCACACGGCCGAGCAGCTGCAGCTGCTGCAGCAGGCCGCGCAGACCCATGCCGCCAACGGGCGCGCCGTCTACGTCGTGCCTTACTGGCCCGGCGCCTACGCCGTGCTGTCGCGGCGCTCGCCCACCTGGGAAAACTACAAGATCTTTCCGTCCACCCTGGCGCGCCAGCAGCGCGAGCTCGAGCGCCTGATCGCGGCCGACATCGGCGTGGCGCTGGTGCTGCTGCATGCGGCCGACAAGCGCGCCGACCTGGGCTTCGAGCAGACCCAGCCCGAAATCGCACGCCACCTGCGGCGCTGCATGCGGTCGATCGAATCGGACGAGGCCGCCCGGCTGGACGTGCTGGTGTTCGTGTCGCGCAACCGGCCCTGTGACACGCCATGACATCGCCGACCATGGAACCCATTCCCTTCAACCGCCCGTACATGGTCGGCACCGAGCTCGACTACGTGCGTCGGGCGCACGCCAACCTGCAACTGGCCGGTGACGGCCAGTTCACGGCGCTGTGCAGCCAATGGCTGGAAGCGCGCGTCGGCTGTGCCAAGGCGCTGTTGACGCATTCCTGCACGGCGGCATTGGAGATGGCGGCCATCCTGTGCAACGTGCAGGAGGGCGACGAGATCGTGATGCCGTCCTACACCTTCGTCTCCACCGCCAACGCTTTCGTGCTGCGTGGCGGCGTCCCGGTGTTCGTCGACATCCGCCCCGACACGCTGAACATCGACGAAAGCAAGATCGAAGCGGCCATCACGCCCCGCACCAAGGCCATCGTCGTGGTTCACTATGCCGGCGTCGCGAGCGAGATGGAAAGCATCATGGCGATCGCGCGACGCCATGGGCTGCTGGTCATCGAGGACGCCGCCCAGGCCTTGATGTCGAGCTACAAGGGCCGCCCGCTCGGCAGCATCGGGCACCTGGGCGCCCTGAGCTTCCACGAGACCAAGAACATCACCTCGGGCGAAGGCGGCGCGCTGCTCGTGAACGCCCCGGAGCTCGTCGAGCGAGCGCAGTTCATCCGCGAGAAGGGCACCAACCGGACCCAGTTCCTGGAAGGGCGCATCGACAAGTACACCTGGATCGACCTCGGCTCGTCGTACCTGCCCAGCGAGATGACGGCCGCGTTCCTGTGGGGCCAGATGGAGGCGGCGGACGACATCACCCGTCGTCGGCTCTCGATCTGGGATCGTTATCACGAGAGCTTCGCGTCGCTTCAGGGTCCGGTCGCGGCGCGCCGACCCTTCGTTCCTGCGCATTGCCAGGCCAATGCGCACATGTACTACCTGCTGCTCGGCGAGCACATCGAGCGCCGGGACTTCCTGACGCAGCTGGCCGCGGCCGGCATCGGTGCGGTGTCGCACTACGTTCCCCTGCACAGCTCTCCGGCCGGGCGGCGGCTGGCACGCTGCAGCGGCGAGCTCGAACACACCACCGCGCTCAGCGCCCGCCTGGTCCGCCTGCCGTTGTGGCTGGGCCTGGAAAAGCAGCAGGACCTGGTGATCGACGCGGTGCAGACCCTGCTGCACCGGGCGCACTGAGCGCGGCGGGGTTCACTTCCGGAACTTGCGCACCAGATCGTCGACGGTGGTCCCGCCGGCCTGGGCGCCGCTGGACACCTTGAAGATGCTCAGGGTGCGCTCGGCGCCCGCTTCCAGGGTGGCCTGGTGCACGGCCTGCAGCAGCGGCCAGATCTTCTCAGCCGGACCTTCGATGGTCGTGCCCAGGCCGTGCACCTCGTAGCGCAGGCCGGAGGCCTGGATGATGGCGATGGCAGCGTCGACGTGCTTGTAGCGGTCGCTTGCCGTGCCCACGGGCCGCGGGATGACCTGGATCTCCGCAATCATGTGCTGTGCCCAGGCCGGGCTGCAGCCCACGAGCACCAGCGACAGCACGGAAAGACGAAGACGACGGGAAGGGCTCGAACGACGCAGCCGCGAAAACGATGGAATTGCCATGTGCAATGACCTATGCAGATGACAGGGCGGCGAGCGCTCCAGGGCCATGGTGCCGGTGCGAGAAAGGAAAGCCGGCGGGCCCTGGAGCGTGCTTCCCTGCGCGAGGATTACCTCAGTCAGGTTCAAAGGGACTCTCTCAGTCGACACCTGCCTTGCGGCCGTGCCAACACCCCCAGCGATGGACCGCTCCAGCTGCCACGAGGCGGCTGCAGCGGTCTGCGTGGATTGTAGGGAACACCGCCGTCGGCACGTTGGAGCGCGGCCTGAACCGACCGGACTTGACGGACGAGCTCATATTGGCGACATTGTCTGCATTCCAACGAACGGAGCGTTCCGATGGCTGCAGCCTGGACCCGCCACCCCTTCATCGCCGGCCTGGTGGGCGTGCTGGCCGGGGGTGTGCTGATTGCCTTGATCGAATGGATGGGACATCAGTGGCTGGGCCGGGCCGACCTGTCCCGGTCCGAAACGATCACCCCCACCCAGTTTGGCTCGGTGCTCGTGGCCTGGGTGCTGGGCGCCGGGTGGGCCGCTCTTGTCGCCACGGCCTGGTCTGGCGGCGGCAGCCGGATCCCCGGACTCGTGGCTGCAGGGGTGCTGCTGGCTGGCTCGGTGGCCACGATGTTCGCGATTCCGCACCCGGTCTGGATGGTGGTCGGCGCCCTGGTGCTGATGCCTGCTGCAGCCTGGCTGGGAACGCGCAGCCGGCTCGTGGTCCGGCGTCGGGCATGACGGCTTCGGCGCCCATCCTGGGCAACCTCGAACTGCTCGTGCTGCTGGCAGTGCCGAGGCTGCGCGAAGCCGCCTACGCCGTCGCGGTGCGCGACTCGATCGCCGAGCGCACGGGAAACGAGCCGTCTCGCGGCGCCGTCTCCGTCACGCTCGATCGGCTCGAGCGCAAGGGCTTGCTGCAGTCCCGGCTTGGCGAACCCACCGCCGCACGCGGGGGCAAGTCCAAGCGCCTGTACACCCTGGCCGCACCGGGCCAGCAAGCCCTGCGCGCGACGCTGCAAAGCACCCAGGCCATGCTGCAAGGCCTGCCGCCCGAACTTGCCCTGGCGCTGCGGCGATGACGCCCGCCCGGCTGCTCATCCTCTTGGCACTGCGCGGCGTACCGGCCCACCTGCGCGACAGCGTGCAGGGCGACCTGACTGAGTCGCAGGGCGGCGTGGGCGCCGCATGGGCGATGTCGCTGCATTTCCAGGCAGAGCCCTACCGCGCCAGCAGCGACCGGTGTGCCGCGTTGCTGCTGTTCGTGGCGGCCGCGGGCCTGCTGTGGATCGTGCCGATGGCGGCGTACAGCCTGCTGGCCCAGGCCGCGGTGTTCGGCGATGGCTTCAGCCGCGCCGTTCTCATGGTGTGGAGCGCGCCCACGGCGCTCGCCGCGGTGGTCAGCGGGCTGCTGCTGGGACGCTCGTCGGCACTGCCGCGCCAGGCCGAAGCCGCGCGGCTGCACATGGTGCTGGTGCTCTTGCCGGCGGCAGCGCTGGCAGCGCCTGATGCCCTGCAGGCCGTGCTGGCAGCGGTTCTGTTGCCCGCGGCCGCCTGGCTGGCTGGACAGAACCGAGAAGTGTCGGCTCAGCTTTCGGAGACCGCCTGACAGCGGGCGTGCACCCCCTCGTTCACGAGCCGTGCCGGGCCACCAGCTGGCTCAGCCGGGCCCGCGTGGCGGCCACGTCGAGGGGTTTTGTCCAGAACGCGCTGAAGCCGGCGGCGTGAGCGGTTTCCTCGGCCCCGGCTTGCTGATCGGCCGTGATCATCACCGCCGGCACGGCTGGCTGTCTTAAGCGCTCACGCAGTGCCTGAAGCAGCCTGGCGGCCTGCACGTCGGGCAGCCAGCGGTCGCACAGCAGCAGCGCTGGCGGATGCTGCTCGGCCATGGCCAGCGCCATCGCCCCGCTCGTGGCCACGCGCAGCCGCAGGCCGGGCACTTCGCTGGCGATGGCTTCGAACAGCACCACGTTGACCGGGTCGTCCTCGACGTAGAGCACCTCGCAGTGCCGGGCCGGTGTCGCCGGCGTCGCCTCGGTGCCGGGCCTCGCCGCCAGATCCGGCGGCGTGCCGGCGGGCAGCCAGACGGTGAAACAGCTGCCCTGGCCGGGTGTGCTGGTCACGTCGATGCGGCCGCCCATCGTCTGCACGACCTGCGCCGTGATCACGAGGCCCAGACCGGTGCCGGCCACGCCGCTGCGCTCGGCGCCGAGTCGGTTGAAAGGCTGGAACAGCGCGCGCCGCTGGGCGTCGTCGAGGCCGATGCCGGTGTCGGTGACGGCCAGCGCCACGCCGCCGTCGCGGGCCATGGCGCTGACACGCACCGAACCCCCGCGGCGGTTGTACTTGATGGCGTTGCTGAGCAGGTTGTCGATGGCCTGGGTCAGGCGCACGGCGTCGGCTTCGACCCACAGCGCATCCGGCACCGTGGCCGCCAGCGTCACCTCGGCGCGTGCAGCCTGCGGCCCCAGCATCGCCAGCGAATCGGCCACCAGCGGCGCCAGCGCCAGCGCCACCGGCCTGGCGCCGAAGCCGGTGCTGCGCAGGCTCGACAGGCCCAGCACATCGTCCACCAGGCTCAGCAGGCGCTGGCCGGCCGAGCCGATGAGTTCGATGTGGCGCCGGTTCAGCGTGCTGGCGCCTTGTTCGACCGACTTCCCGAGCAGCTGCGTGAAGCCGAGGATGGCGTTCAGCGGTGTGCGCAGTTCGTGGCTCACCCGACCGAGAAACTCGGTCTGCGACTGGCGCGCGTGCTCGGCGGCGCGCAGTGTCAGCGTTTCGTCCTGCAGCGCGCGTTCCGCCGTCACGTCGGCCACGTGGCCAGCCCACACGACGCGGCCGTTGCTGAGTTCGCGTGACGACGCCTGCCACTCGTGCCAGACCACCGCGCCGCCTTCGGCCGTTGGCTGCAAGGCGGCGGCAAAACGGTGCTGCGCCTCGGCCTGGCCGGCCGGATGGGCGTGCAGGCGCGCGACGTCGGCCAGGGTCATCCGGCCCAGCACCTTCTGCGCATCGGCAATGGCCTGCTGCGGCGTGCAGCCGTAGAGCGACTTCACGGCCCGGCTCAGGTAGGTGAAGCGAAGCGGCCCCGCGGGCTCGCGCACCAGCTCAAAGATCATGGCCGGCGACTGGTCGGCTGCACGCTTGACCTTGAGCAGCTCGTCGTCCACCGCCTTGCGCGTGCGGTAGGGTGCCAGCACGGCATGCGTGCAGCTGCCGGTCTCGTCGTGCTGCACCGAGGCGTAGAACAGCACGTCGAGCGTGCTGCCGTCCGGCCGCCGCAGCGACAGCGCGAACTCCTCGACCCGGCCGTGCAGGCTGAGCAGCGGCAGCAGGTAGCTTTGATAGATCGCGCTCACGGCGGGCGTGAACAGCGCCTCGAAGGGCTGATCGATCAGCCCGGCCAGTGGCCTGCCGGTCATGACCGCCAAGGCCTGGTTGGCCTGGACGATGCGGTTCGTGGCGTCGAGCACCAGCCCCGCGCACGGCCACTGCGCGCCCAGTCCGGGGTCGGCGGCCGCCACGCGCATCAGGACTCCAGGTAGTGGCGGATGGCCGCGATCGTTTCGTCAGGGTGGGTCAGGTGCGGGCAGTGGCCGGTGGTGGGCAGCACGACCAGCGTGCTGTCCGCCAGCTGCTCGGCGCAATACCTGCCGACGGCCATGGGCGCGATTGCGTCGTGCTCGATCTGCAGGACGAGCGAAGGCACCGTGACGAGCGGCAGGTCGGCGCGGTTGTCGCCCAGGAAGGTGGCGGCGGCGAAGCGCTTGAGGATGTCCGGGTCGCTGGCGCAGAAGCTGGCCCGGAGCTCGTCGGCCTGGATGCTGCGGTCTTCGCCCCCGACCACCGTCAGCGACAGGTAGTCGGCCCAGCCGACCATGTTGCGGTCCATCATCTCGGCCAAGCCCTCGATGTCCTCGGGCTCGAAGCCGCCGCGGTAGGCCGGCGGGTCGTTCAGGTAGCGCGGCGACGGGCCGATGAGCACCAGCCGCGAAAAACGCTCGGGCCGCTGGATCGACGCGAGCACCCCGATCATGGCGCTGACCGAATGCCCGACGAAGACGACGTCGCGCAGGTCCAGGGCTTCGAGCAGGTCGACGACGTCCTGGGCGTAGCCCGACAGGTTCGCGTGGCGCTTTTCGTCGTAGGCGTTCAGGTCGGACCGACCGCAGCCCAGATGGTCGAAGAGCACCAGCCGGTGCGAGGCCTCGAAGGCGGGGGTGATGAAGCGCCACATCTGCTGGTCGCAGCCGAAGCCGTGCGCCAGGACCATGGTCGCGGTGCCTGTGCCGCTGAACTGGATGTTGTGCCGTTGCACGGCTTCGTCTCGGGTCATCCGCGTCGCCTCCTCAATACATGCTAAGGGATGGCGACAGGGCGGTGAGGAATTCCAGGTCGCGACATCGTGCAAACTGGACGGGACCACCACTCCGGGAACCATCGCCATGCCCAACAGCCGCAGCGCCAACGCCGTCCGCCTCGAATTCGCGCCAGGTTGCCTGGTGCAGAGCAACCTGTCCGGCGCAGCCTTCACCGGCGAGTGGCTCTGGGTCGCGGGCGACGAAGCCTGCGGGCTGGACCGTCTGCGCCGGCTCGAGCCCTCGGGCCGCGAGCAGCTGCGCTTCGGCGAAGTGCGTGACTTTCCGCTGAGCGAACTGCTCGACCTGCCCGGCGCGGCCGACGAAGAAGCCGACCTGGAAGGCATGGCCGTCGACGCCGGCTACCTGTGGGTGGTGGGCTCGCACGGCCTGAAGCGCAAGAACGCCAAGCCCGAGCGCGGCCATGCCGAGAACGCCAAGCGCTTGTCCAAGCTGGCGCTGGACGGCAACCGCCGCCTCCTCGCCTGCCTGCCCATCGAAGCCGATGCCCAGGGCCAGCCCTGCCTGGTCAGGCAGGCGGCGGACGGGCGCCGGGCCCTGCGCCTGAAAGGCGACGCCGAAACGAACCTGCTCACCCGCGCGCTCGCCGACGACCCGCACTTCGGCCCCTACATGGCCATTCCCGGCAAGGACAACGGTTTCGACATCGAAGGACTGGCAGTCGACGGCCGCCGCCTGCTGCTGGGCCTGCGCGGCCCGGTGCTGCGCGGCTGGTCCGGCGTGCTCGAGATCGAGGTCGAGGCGCGTGGCGAGCAGTTGCGCCTGCTGCCCCTGGACGACAGCGGCACGCTGGTGCGCAAGCACTTCCTGCAGCTCGACGGCCTGGGGGTTCGCGACCTGCACTTCAGCGGCGACGACCTCTACATCCTGGCCGGCCCGACGATGGTGCTGAATGGCGAGATCAGGGTCTTCAAGTGGCCTGCCGCGCGGCCTTTGCTGGCCGCCAACCGCGAGCCGGTGCGCTTCGAGTCGACCCTGAGCAGCTCGGTGGCCCTGCCGCACGGCCGCAACACCAACCGCGCCGAGGCCATCTGCCAGCTGCCGGCCGAGCTGACGGGCGGCAAGCCGCGCTGGATGGTGCTCTACGACGCCCCGGGGGACGACCGCAAGGAAGGCGAGCACACCGTTTTTGGTGACCTGCTGCGGCAGGACTGAATCTCGGCCTCGCCGCTTCAGCGCCCTGACCCTGCGCTGACCTTGTCATCGGCTGGCGCCGGCACGGCAGACGGGGCGCTGGACCCGCGGCGCATCTGCACCAGCCGGTCCACCTGTTCGCCCAGCGAGCGCACGCCGGCGCTCTTGGGCACGTAGACGTCGTAGGCGTCGAAGCCGGCACGGACCTGGGCTTCGGCCACGCTGCTGTGCATGGCGATGGCGGCCGCCGCGGTGTGCGGCGTGCTGCGCAGCGCCCGGCCCACGGCCATGCCGTCGAGGCCCGGCATCTCGACGTCGAGCACGATGACGTCGAAGCGGGCTTCGGTGGCGGCGTCCAGCGCCGCCCAGCCGCTGTCGACCGCCTGCACGCTGTAGCCCCGGCATTCCAGCAAGGCGCACACGATCTCGCGCATGGCCGGGCAGTCGTCGACGGCCAGCACGCTGCCTGCTGAGTCGGGGTCTTCGGGCGGCGTCATCCAACGAGCTTAGCGGCCGCTGCGGCGCTTGAGAAGCCACCCGGTCGCAGCCGCGCGTGGGCGGAGTGCGGGTGCTCGATAAACGGGCAGTGCGCCACTGCGATGCCCGCCATCGTGGGCCCCCACCTTGTGCGCGAGTTACGCACAGACTTGTCAACCGGACCCGCGTGCGAAAACTTTTTTCGGGCGGCGGCCTTCGGGCTGCCGTCGACCCTTCGGAAAAATAGAATCGGGTCGGTGAGCACCCGATCCCGTCGAACCCGGCCGACGCCAACAGCGCCTGTGGCGCCGGCCCCTGCCACCGCTTCGACCTATCACCACGGCGCGCTGCCCACGGCGCTGCTGAATGCTGCCGAGTCGATCCTTCTCGAGCAGGGCGTCGAAGGTTTCACCTTGCGCGAATGTGCGCGGCGCGCAGGGGTGTCGCATGCCGCGCCGGCCCACCATTTCGGCGACGCGCGAGGCTTGCTGACGGCCTTCGCCACGGTCGGCTTCGGGCGCATGGCAGAACTCATGCAGGCCCGTCGCGACGCCGCCGCCGCCGAGCCGCTGGCCCGGCTGGCGGCCGTGGGCCAGGCCTACATCGACTTCGCGCTGCGCCATCCCGCGCACTTTCAGCTCATGTTCACGCGCGGCCGGCTCGACCCGGAAGACGCGTCGCTCCAGCAGGCCGGGCAGCGCTCGGCGCAGATGCTCAGCGAGGCCATGCACGAGGTGGCTCGGGCGCACGGCCTGCCGACCGACGACGTGCCCGCGCGGATGCTGCTGGCCTGGTCGGCCGTGCACGGGTTTGCCACCCTGGTCATCGAAGGTCAGTGCGGTCCGGCCTTCGGGCTGATGTCCGACGATGCGGCGACCCATGCTGCAGCAGCGCAGGTGCTCGCGCTGCTGGCGCCGGCGCTGGCCGTGCCGGCGCGAAGGCGGGTGTCCTGACGGGCGTTCAGGCCGCCGCCACGGCCGCCGGGACTGCCGCGGGCACGGGCCTGGCCTCGAACAGCGGCTCGGGACGGCTCACGCCGTAGCCCTGCGCGTAGTCCACGCCCATCTCGCGCAGCGCGGCGATGACGGCGTCGTTCTCGGCGTACTCGGCCACCGTGCGGATGCCCATCATGTGCCCGATCTGGTTGATGCTTTCGGTCATGGCCCGGTCGACCGGGTCGCGGTCGAGCTGCCTGACGAAGCTGCCATCGATCTTCAGGTAGTCCACCGGCAGCCTCCTCAGGTAGCGGAATGAACTCGTGCCGGTGCCGAAGTCGTCGAGCGCAAACTCGAAGCCCAGGCCTTTGCACTGCTCGATGAAGGCCGCCGCCTGGCGCAGGTTGTTCACCGCAGCGGTTTCGGTGATCTCGAAACAGATCGCGCCATGGGGCAGGCCGTGGACCTGGGCCTGTTCGCGGATGAACTCGAACAGGCCCTCGGTGCCCAGGGTGGTGCCCGACAGGTTGATGGCGCAGGTCAGCGCCGCGCCGCCTTCGCGCTGCAGCTGGCGGTGGTAGTTGGCGAACACGGTGCGGATGATCCAGCGGTCGATGCGCGGCATGAGGCCGTAGTGTTCGGCGGCGGGCAGGAAGCTGCCGGGCGGGATCAGCGATCCGTCTTCGTCGCGCATGCGCACCAGCACCTCCAGGTGCTGGCGGTCGCCGCCGCCCGGCTGGAGCGCCCGGTAGCGCTGCTGGTAGAGCACGAAGCGGTCGTCCGTCAGCGCGGCCTCGATGCGGGCCACCCAGCCCGTCTCGCGTCGCCATGTCGCCGTCGTTGTCGCTGTAGACGCAGACGCGGTCGCGGCCCTGTTCCTTGGCCAGGTAGCAGGCGGTGTCGGCCTGCCCCATGACGTCGGCAGCGCTGGTGTCGCCATTCATGGCGGCCAGCCCGATGCTGGCGCCCACGTGCAGCACCCGGCCCTCGGCGTCGACCCGCAGGTCGCGCACGGCGGCCAGCAGATCGGCGGCGATGTGCTGGGCCCGCTCCAGCGAGCAGCCTTCGAGCAGCAGTGCAAATTCGTCGCCGCCCAGGCGGGCCAGCGTGTCGGTGTCACGCACCCGGTCGAGCATGGCCTGGGTGACCTTGCGCAGCATTTCGTCGCCGGCGGCGTGTCCGCAGGTGTCGTTGACCAGCTTGAAGCGGTCGAGGTCGATGAAGCACACCACGTGCGAGCGGCCGCCGGCCTGCCGCGCGGCCAGGGCGGCATCCAGGCGGGCCTCGAACCCGCGCCTGTTCACCAGCCCGGTCAGCGTGTCGTGGCTGGCCTCCCAGCGGCGCTGCTGCACATGGGCGCGTGCTGCGCTGACGTCGCGGAAGGTGAGCACCCGGCCGGCGGGGCGGCCCTGCGGGTCATGGATGACCGCGGCCCGCCAGTCCACCGCGATGCCTGCGCCGTCGCGCTGCAGCAGGTCGACCTCGCGGTCGATGGCGGCGTCCAGCGCCACCGCCTCGCCGCTGGCGCTGTCGGCCAGCTTCAGCAGGTCGGCCACCGGCCGGCCAGTGGGGTCTTCGTCCAGCCAACGTGTCAGCTGCCGGGCTGCAGGGTTGGCGTAGCCGACCCGGCCCTGCACGTCGACGACGACCACGCCGTCGGCGATCGAACCCAGGGTCACCTCGGCGCGTTCCTTCTGCTCGAACAGGTCGTCGGAGGTCTGGCGCAGCTGCAGCAGCGCGGCCTGCAGCGCAGCCCGGGAGACGGTGCTGTGCTGCAGGTCGTCCATCAGCTCGTTGAAGGCCCGGCCCAGTTGCCCGAGTTCATCCCGTGACGACAGCTCGGTGCGGCGGTCCAGGTGGCCCGGATCCTCGCGCAGTCTCGCGATCGTCGCGCTCAGCTTGTCCAGGGGCTGGGTCACGAAGATCACCAGGGTCGCGTTCAGCAGCACGATGCTGGCGATCAGCACCACGGCGCCCAGCGCCAGCGCCGACTGCAGGCTGCTGCGCAGTTCCCGCTTCACCAGGTCGCCGTCGACGCCCACCACCACGCTGGCGACCCGTTCGCCCTGCGGGTTGCGCACGGGCACGACGGCGTAGTCGCCGGCGGCCGGTCCGTGGGGCACCACGACCACCGTGCGCGGGCCTTGTGCTGCGGCTGCCAGCAGGCCGCTGGCAGCGCCAGGCAGCTCGGGTCGGGCCGCGTTGTGGAACAGCAGCCTGCCGCTGCGGTCGAGCACGAAGGCCGACTCGATGCCCGAATAGGCGCGCACCACCTGTTCGCACTGCTCCTCGAAGCCCACCAGATCCGCCACGGGAATGCCCAGCTGCAGCACCCGCTCCAGCTGCGTCTGCAGCCCCTTGCCGATGGCCATGGCCCGGGACTGCAGCGCCGCCTCGTACTTGCTGCCGAAGCTGTTGGCGGTCGTCACCAGCACCGTGGCGATGGCGCCCAGCATCGCCAGCGTGGCGATGAGCAGGAAGCGCCATTTCAGGCCCACGTCACTTGTCCCACTCGAACTGCGTCACGACCTCGGCCGTGAGCAGCTGCCCTGTCTTGATCTTCAGGCCCAGGGCGCGCGCCCTCGCCAGGCTGACGACCGGCGCGCCTTTCAGCGTGGGCGCCATCGGGTACGACGAGGGCTTGCGCCCTTCGAGCAGGATGCCGCGCGCCATGCGGCCGGCGGCCAGCCCTTGTTCGCGTTCCGAGATGGTCACCGCGGCCAGGCTGCCGTGGTGCACGCGGTCGAGCCAGAAGCCCAGGTCGGGCAGGCGGCTGTTTTCGGCGGTTCAGCGCATCACCTGCTGGTAAGGCACGTTCTTGCCCTGCTCGTCCTTGAAGTTGAAGACGCCGATCAGGGCGATGGCGTCGGCGCCAGTCTGGTAGTCCTTGACCTTGGTCTTGTATTCCTCGAAGGTGCGGACGGTGTCCCAGGCGACGAACTCCACGTCGGCCAGACCGGCGGTGGCGGCCTTCATGCGGGCCTGCACAGAGGGCCACAGCGGCGCTTCGTCGAACACCGCCACGAAGCGCCTGGCACCGGGTGCCAGGGCCTGCAGCAGGCGAATCGACTGCAGCGAGTGCTCGTGCTCCAGCACGCCGGTGACGTTGGGCGCGCCGTCGAAGCCATAGCTCTGCGGCGGCTTGTTCACGCCGCTGAACACCACCGGCAGCTCGGTGTTCACATAGTGGCGCGCCACCAGGTCCTGGGCCTCGTCGTCCGATGTGTAGAGCAGATCGGGCTTCCACCGGTCGATGGCTGCACGGGCTTCGCGGGCGCGCGCCTGCATCTCTTCAGGCGTGCTCTGGCGCTTGGCGTCGATCTGGAACACCTTGAACTGCGCCGGCGCGGCCAGGCCGTCTTTGAAGCCCTGCAGCTGGCCGTCGGTCCAGCGCCAGGGCGAGTGGTGGCTCATGACGTGCAGGATCTTGAGTTCGCGTGCTGTGCCAACAGGTCCGTCGGCTGTCTTGTCCGCTGCGATGGCCGGGCCGACTGCGGCGCTGCCGGCCAGGGCGGCCACGCCGGTCCAGCGCGCCAGTGCGCGTGAGAGCCTGAACAATGCATGCATGGAGGTCGCCTCTCCGGGCTGATGACTTCGCTGGGCGCCTGCAGCGGGCAGTCGAGTGCTGCGGGCCTTTGGCGGGGCGGGTGAATTCCACCTGCACCGTGCAGGTATCGGCCGCCCTCGAGGGCGACTTGAGGCTGGCGACCCGCCCGGTGTCATGGTCCGGGCGGCACAGGCATGATGCATGCGTGAAACCTCCGCTGTCAGTCCTCGATCTCGCGCCCATCGTCGAAGGCAGCTCCGCTGCCACGGCGCTGGCTCACAGCCTCGACCTGGCGCGCCACGCCGAGCGCTGGGGCTACGGCCGCTACTGGGTGGCCGAGCACCACAACATGGACGGCGTGGCCAGTTCGGCCACGGCTGTGCTCGTGGGTCACATCGCGGCCGGCACGCAGCGCATCCGCGTGGGTTCGGGGGGCATCATGTTGCCCAATCACGCACCGCTGGTGGTGGCCGAACAATTCGGCACGTTGGCCACGCTGTTCCCGGACCGTATCGATCTGGGTCTGGGCCGCGCCCCCGGCACCGACCGGCTGACCATGCAGGCGCTGCGCCGCCACCTGGCCGGCGACGACGAGGACGGCTTCCCGCGCGACGTGCTCGAACTGCAGGGCTACCTGTCGGACGCCGGGGGTCGCCACGCGGTGCGCGCCATCCCTGGCGTCGGCACCCGGGTGCCGATCTGGTTGCTGGGTTCCAGCCTGTACAGCGCGCAGCTGGCCGCGCAGCTGGGGCTGCCCTTCGCCTTCGCCTCGCACTTCGCACCGGAACTGCTGCTGCAGGCACTGGAGCTCTACCGCCGCGGTTTCAGGCCTTCGGCCGAATGGCCCCGGCCCCACGCCATGGTGGCGGTGAACGTCGTGGCGGCCGACACCGACGCGCAGGCCGCGCGGCTCTTCACGTCGATGCAGCAGCGTTTCCTGGGCATGCTGCGCGGCAAGCGCGGGCCGCTGCCGCGGCCCATCGACCCGGCCGAGTTGCAGGCCCTGTGGTCGCCGCAGGAAGAGGCCGGGGTGCAGCGCATGCTGGCGGCCAGTGCGGTGGGCTCGCCCGACGCCGTGCAGCAGCAGCTGGAGGCCATCGTGCGGCGCACCGGTGCGAACGAGCTCATCGTGGCCGGCGCGGTGCACGACCATGCGGCACGGCTCAGGTCCTACGAACTGCTGGCGGCGCTGTGGCAGCCGCTGCCTGCGCGGACTGCCGACATGGATTCGGTTTCCGTGAGGTAAATCTCCCGTAAATCCCGACCGTGCGGATGCCCGGCGCCTGGATACTGCGGCCCGAACACCGGGAGGCGGCGATGACCCAGGCAGAGGCAGCGGCAGGACAGCGACGAGAGACCCCCGACCCCTCGCCCTCACACTGGCTGATGGCCACGGCTGCAACGGCAGCACTGTCGGCGTGCGGCGGGGGCGGCGGCGAAGAGGGCCAGGCCCTGCCTGCAGCCTTCGACCGGCCTGAAACCGCGCAATCGATGCGGCACATCCTGGCCGCTGGCGACGCCGGGACGGTGCCTTCTGCGGCGCCACTGCCCACCGTCACGCAGTTGCTGGACTGGGCCGAACTCGCCTACACCGAGCTGTTCCCGGGGCCGCAGGGCAACCAGTCTGCGGCTCCGTACACCTACCGCTTCTATCCTGCCACGGGCCATCATGTGGGCGTGGCCGACGGCCGGGTCTACCTGCTGGGGCCGGCCTCGGGCAACGTGCTGGCCGACGTCGGCGCGGTGGCCGATTTCGCCAGCCGCGTCTCGAACCGGCTCTATGCCTTCACCGACGCCCAGGCCTCGCGCTTCCTGGGCCAGGCCACGCTGGGCGTGACCGACGCCGACATCACAGCCGTGCGCAGCCTGGGCTTCGACGCCTGGCTCACGCAGCAGTTTGCCCAGCCGCCGTCCACGAGCAACTGGGACTGGCTCGTCGCCAAGGGCTACGACGTCAACCCCGAAGCGCGCAACTCCGCCATCGGCTTCGACATGCAGATCTGGCAGCGCCTGCTGAGCGCGCCCGACAGCCTGCGCCAGCGCGTGGCGCTGGCCTTGTCCGAGATCTTCGTGGTCGGCTTCGACGGGGTGACCGGCGCCTACCGGCAGTTCAAGATGGCCGCCTGGTGGGACCTGCTCGTCACCCACGCCTTCGGCAACTACCGCAGCCTGCTCGAGGCCGTGACCCTGAACAATGCCATGGGCGTGTACCTGAACACCTCGGGCAACAAGAAGGAAGACGCGGCCAGCGGCCGCCAGCCCGACGAGAACTACGCCCGCGAGGTGATGCAGCTCTTCACCATCGGCCTGAGCGAGCTGAACCCCGATGGCACGCCCCGCCGCGACGCTGCGGGCAGGCCCGTCGACAGCTACAGCCAGGCGACGGTGACGAACCTGGCGCGCGTGTTCACCGGCTGGGCCGTGGACACGCCGCGCGCCGGCGACCTGGGCCCCGAGCCCGCACGTCGGCCGATGGTGCTGAATGCCAGCCAGCATTCCTTGCTGGAAGCCAATTTCCTGGGCGCCCGCGTGCCGGCCGGCACGGCGGGCGTGCCGGCGCTGAAGATCGCGCTGGACACGCTGGCCGCGCACCCGAACGTGGGCCCCTTCATCGGGCGCCAGCTCATCCAGCGCCTGGTCACCAGCAACCCCAGCCGCTTCTACGTGGCCCGCGTGGCGGCGGCCTTCGCCGACAACGGCCGCGGCGTGCGTGGCGACCTGCAGGCGGTGATCCGCGCGGTGCTCACCGACGTCGAGGCCCGCGACGAGGCCGTGGCCACCTGGCCGCTCACCGGCAAGCTGCGTGAACCCATCGTCCGGCTCGTGCAGTGCGCGCGCAGCTTCAAGGCCACGTCGCTGAGCGGCAACTGGGACATGGGCAGCACCGCCGACCCGGCCCGGTCGCTGGGCCAGAGCCCCTTGCGTTCACCCTCGGTGTTCAACTTCTTCAGACCGGGCTATGTGCCGGCCGGCACCGCGGTGGCCTCTGCCGGCCTGGTGGCGCCGGAGTTCCAGCTGGCCAACGAAAGCAGCGTGGCCGGCTACCTGAACACGGTGCAGTCGTTCGTCAGCCGGGCGCACCGCGACGTGCGGCCCGACTACAGCGCCGAACTGGCCCTGGCCGGCAACCCCGCGGCCTTGCTGGCGCGGGTGGAACTGCTGCTGTGTGCCGGGCAGCTGCAGGACAGCACGCGCAGCACCATCCTCAATGCCGTCAACAGCATCGCGGCCAGCACCGAAGCAGGCCGGGCCAACCGCGTCTACACCACCGTGATGCTGGTCATGGCCAGCACCGACTACCTCGTGCAGAAGTAAGGGCGCGATGAACCACCACAGCACCGACCTCGCCCGCCGGGCCTTCATGCGCCGCGCCGCCTTGACCGGCGTCGCCGGTGCCGCCGCCCCCTGGGCGCTGAACCTCTCGATGATGGGCGAGGCCGCGGCCGCCACCCTGCCGGGGGACTACAAGGCCCTGGTCTGCGTCTTCCTGTACGGCGGCAACGACCAGGGCAACACCCTGGTGCCGGTGGACACCACGAACCACGCCGCCTACGCCGGCATCCGCACCAGCATCGCCATTCCGCGGTCGGACCTGCTTGCCACCGCGCTCACGCCCACCCTGGCCTTGCCGGGCGGCCTGCAGTACGCACTGGCGCCGCAGCTGGCACCGCTGAAGACGCTGTGGGACGCGGGCAAGCTGGCGGTGCAGCTGAACGTGGGCCCGCTGATCCAGCCCACCACGCTGGCGCAGTACCAGGCGGCTTCGGTGCCGCTGCCGCCCAAGCTGTTCTCGCACAACGACCAGCAGTCGGTGTGGCAGAGCGACCTGCCCGAGGGCGCCACCTCGGGCTGGGGCGGCCGCATGGGCGACCTGCTGCTCTCGGGCAACGGCGGCAGCGTGTTCACCTGCGTGTCGGTCACGGGCAATGCTGTCTACCTGGCCGGCCAGACGGCGGTGCAATACCAGGTGAGCAGCTCGGGCGCGGTGGCCATCAACGGCGTCACGCGTTCGCTGTTCGGTTCGGCCACCGCCCAGGCGGCACTTCGCACGCTGGTGACGGCACCCAGCCTGCAGCTGCTTCAGGACGATTACGCACGCATCGCCCGGCGTTCGATCGACGCCGAAGGGCAGGTCAGTGCCGCGCTGGCCCGGGTGCCGGCACTGGCCACGCCGTTCAACACCGCCAACCCCCTGGCGATGCAGTTGCAGATGGTGGCGCGCATGATCGCCGCGCGCGCCGACTTCGGCACGAAGCGGCAGGTGTTCATGGTGTCGCTGGGCGGCTTCGACCTGCACGACCTGCTGCTCGACCGCCACCCCGGCCTGCTGACGAACGTCGCCGATGCCCTGAGTTCCTTCTACCGGGCTACGGTGGAGCTGGGTGTGGCCGATCAGGTGACGGCCTTCACCGCCAGCGACTTCGGCCGCACCGCCGTGGGCAACGGCGACGGTTCCGACCACGGTTGGGGCAGCCACCACTTCGTGCTGGGCGGCGCGGTCAAGGGCCAGCGCTACTACGGCACCGCGCCGCAGGTGGCGCTGCGCGGACCGGAAGACGTGGGCCAGGGCCGGCTGCTGCCGAGCACGGCGGTCGACCAGTACGGCGCCACGCTGGCGCGCTGGTTCGGCGTGGGCGACAGCGACATCCCGTCGGTGGTGCCGGGCATCGGCAACTTCAGCAGCCGTGATCTAGGCTATTTCTGAGGACGCCGCGCGGGCCCGCGGCCATGGCGCGCCTTTGACCTGGCCGGCTGGGACCCGGCCAGCAAAATCGCAGCAGCTGGAACCCTGAGAATCCAGGGCCTGGGCAAGTGGCGGTGGATGGGGCGAATGAAGCGACGGCGGTGGACAGGGGGCGGCCGCCTGGCAGCGGAGCGGGTTTGGATTCGATAGAAGCCAGCGCCAGGCCGCCGCCGCCCGAGCCCGCGGTGCTGTCGAACCCGCCCGCCCAGGCTGCCGGGTCGGGCTCCGCCCGTGAACGCCGCCGGCTGGCGGTGCCGGTGCTGCTGTCGCTGCTGATGCACGCGTTGCTGGTCAGCTTGAGCTTCGGTGGCGCAGGTGTCGGTCTGCCGGGCTTGACGCTGCCCTGGCAGGAACGCCGCGCCGAAGCGGGCGAGCTCGAGGTGCTGCTGGTGCAGCCGGCGGCCGCTGCCAGCGGTGTGGCAGGCCCTTCCCTGAGGCAGCCGCCGGTGGAGCCGGCGGGAGTCGATCTGAAGCCCCTTCCCGCCGCATCGGCCCTGCCCAGGCCCGTGGCTGCCGGAGCCGTGTTGACCCTGTCGATGCGCACCGAGGTGTTGCCCGTGCCCGAAGCCGCGCGCGAGACGCCAGTTCAAGCGCAGCCGCAGACCGTTCCCCCTTCCGCGAATGGCCCGCCCGCGCCCGCCGCCGCGCGCGCTGACCCGTCGGAACCGGCCGAGCCGCCACCCCAGCCCACCCCCGATGGACCCACGGCAAGCCTTGCAGCGCCCCTGGCGCCGCCGGTGAGCCCGTCGCTGGCAACGGTGGCGCCCGCACCGGCCTTGCCGGCGCTGGCGACGCTGGCCGAAGTGCCGGCCCTGGCTCCCCTGGGCGTGCTGGAGCCTGTCGCCCCCACCACGACACGGTCCAGCCTGCCGCCGATCGCGCCGCTGGCTTCGACCGCGCCGGGTGTGCCCCTGGCGTCGGCCCTTCCCACCGTGCCCGCCCTTCCTGCGCTGTCAGCGGCGCCGCTCAGGCCGGACCCTGCCGAGGCTCCGGTCAACCCGGTGGTTCCTCTTCAGGCCGTCACGCCCGCGGCGCCCGTCACACCGTCGGTTCAGCCGCGGGCAGCCACGCCTTCGCCAGCGGCCGCCAGCGACCCGGCGCCGGCCGCGGCGGCCCGGCAAGCCGCCATCGCGGCCGAAGAGAGAGCGCGCGCTGCTGAACGTCAACGGCTCGACAAGGAGGCTCGCGAAACGCGCGAGCAGCTGGCCAGAGCCGAAACTGAAGCCGCGCGGCGCGAGGCGGCGCGCCAGGACGCGGCGCGTCGTGAGGCCGAACGGGACGAGGCCGCCCGGCAGGACGCGGCACGCCAGGAAAGTGCGAGGCAGGAAAGCGCACGGCAGGACAGCGCGAGGCAGGAACTTGCGCGCCAGGAAACCTTGCGCACCCTGGCGGCGCAGGAACTGGCCGCGAGGGAAGAAGCCGCCCGCCTGGAGCGCCGCCGCGCCATGGGTCGGCAGCTGGACGCCGAGGCCGCGCAGCGCGAAGCGGCGGCCGTCGCCCTGGGCCAGCCCCCGCGGCCGAATCCGTCGGCAGGCGGCGGGCGCCGCGCCCGCCTGTTCGGCCACACCGACGCCAGTGCGGAGGTCGTCGCTTATGCCGAAGCCTGGGCCCGCAAGATCCAGCTGAACATGACCTTCGACATGGTGCGCGAAGCCGCCGCTCGCCCGCACCGCAGCCCGGTGGTGACGGTGGCGGTGCGCAGCGACGGCTCGGTCGAATCGATCAACTTCGTCGTCACCAGCGGCGTGTCCGAACTCGACGAGGCGATTCGCCGTGTCGTGCAGAGCCAGGCGCCTTACCCGGCCTTTGCGCCGGCGCTGGCGCGTGAGTACGACGTCGTCGAGATCCGCCGCACCTGGCGGTTCGACATGGCGATCCGGCTGCACTGACCGTCGCTGCCGCGCCGTCGCCAGACATCACCCCACCCAGGCGCTGCGATGCTCCTGCGCATACTGCTCCAGGCGGCGCGGCGCGCGGCCGGTCAAGGTCTGCACGGCGTCGGTGGTGCGCTCCGAATAGCCGGCCTTGAAGAAGCCCAGGATGGTGACCAGGAACCCGGCGTAGTCCGCCGGCAGGCCGGCCTGCAGCAAGCCTTCGAGCAGGGCTTGCGGCGGAATGTCCTGGTACGTGATGGTGCGGCCGGTCGCACGCGTCAGGATGGCCGCCACCTCGTCGTGGTCCAGTGCCTGGCTGCCGGTCAGGTCGAAGGCGCGGTTGTCGACGTCGTGCCGGGTCAGCAGCTGCGCGGCCACGGCTGAGATGTCCCGGGCGTCGATGAAGCTGCCCTTGGCCTGGCCGGTGGGCAGCAGGATCTTGCCTTGGGACAGGATGCCCTGCAGCCAGAAGGTGTGGAAGTTCTGCATGAACCAGTTGGGCCGGATCACGTTCCAGGCCAGGCCCGAACGTTCGAGGTGCAGTTCGGCCTGGCGCAAGGGCGCGCTGTCGTCGGCGTCGGCACCCATGGCGGTCATCAGCACCAGCTTCTTCAAGCCCTGCGCCCGGGCCTGGTCGACGACGGGGTTGAGCAGCAGGTCCTGGCGCGCGTGGCCAGGCGGGGCGAGCACGAAGGCGCCGTCGGTGCCGGCCAGCGCCTGGGCCAGGCCCTGGCCGCCAACGAGGTCGACCTGCACCTGATCGGGTGCAGTGGGTGTCCGGCTGGTCGCGCGGCGCACTTCATGGCCTGCGGCCTGCAGCAGCGTGGCGAGTTCTGAACCGACGGTGCCGCTGGCACCGATGACGAGAAAGCGGGACATGGTGGAGTCTTCGCTGGAGTGGATGGTGCCATCATTCTGAGATGGATCTCCTGAACTGTGAATGGCATAAAGTTCGCCGAACATGTTCGACAGTACAGTCCCACCATGAATCATCAGGACCTCTTGACCGACATCCTCGTTCAGGCCGGCCTCAGCCGCCGGGTATTGGGCCCGCACCAGGTGCCGGCCCACGTGGCCTTGCGCTTCCCGTGTGACAAGAGCATCGGCCTGCACGTCGTGACCCAGGGCCCGGTGCACCTGCACGCACCCGGGTTGGACGCACCTTTGCAGCTGGGTCGCGGTGACATCGCCTTCATGGCCCGGGGTTGCGACCACGCCTTGGCCGTGCCGGCCACGCTGGCGGGGCTGGCGCTGGCCACGATCGGCACGCCCGACGCCACGATGGCGCCGGCCCGTTCAGCGGCTTCAAGCGCCGCTGCCAGCGTCGTCAGTGGCGCCTACCAGCTGTGGAACGCACCGCTGCACCCTTTCCTGCAGTCCTTGCCACCCTGGTTCGTGCTGCGGGCCGACGAGATCGCACCTCTGGGCCCGCTGGGTCTGTCGGTGGGGTTGCTCGCAGCCGAGGCCGGCGGCAGCGAAGCCGGCGCGCAGACCATCGTGCACGGCCTGCTCGACGTGGTCTTCGCCTACCTGCTGCGCGAGCTGATGGCGCGTCACCAGGGTGCAGGCTGGGCCCGGGCCGTGCGCGACCTGCAGGTGCACGATGCCATTGCGCGGCTTCACGCCGACCCGGCCCGGGCCTGGTCGCTGGACAGCCTGGCCGCGGCCGCTGGCCTGTCGCGCACGGGTCTGGCAGAGCGCTTTCGCCAGGCCATGGGCGACACGCCGCTCAGCTATCTGCGCACTCTGCGCCTGCAGAAGGCCATGCAGCTGCTGGCCGAAACCAGCCAACCCCTGGAGCAGGTGGCGCAGGCCGTGGGATACCAGGACGCGTTTGGGTTTTCCCGCGTGTTCAAGCGCGAGCTGGGGTTGTCGCCGCGCGAGTTCAGGCGAAGGGACGCGGCCGACCGGCAGCTGCCCTGGCGTTTCAAGACCGCCTGAAACCGCCCCGGCCGGCGCCGGCGTGTATCTGTGACCGGTGGGCGTGCTCTGTCCAGCATGGGGTTTGCAAGTTCGCGAACCCCGGCCACGCACCCCGAGGATTCCATGACGACCCGCCCGACCCTTCGCAGCCTCCTGTCCACCACCACCCTTGTCGCTTTGGCCCTGGCCTGCGGCGCCGCGGCCCGGGCGGCCGATGTCGGGCCCCCTGGCGACCTGGCCAGCTGGCGCTGCACGGGGCACTGCGGCGCGTCGCCGGCCCAGGGTGACATCGTGCTGTCGCCGCTTGCCAGCGCGGCCTACGGTTATGTCGCCACCGCAGGGTCTGCAAGCTATGGCACCTCACCCCTGGTGCTGGACAGCAACAGCCGCGGCATCGAAACCAATGGTTCACGCATGCTCTTTGCGCCATTCCCGGCTCAGGCCGGAGACCGCATCGACGTGCTGTTCAACTATGTTTCGACCGACGGCAAGGGCTTCGACGACTACGCCTGGGCGCGCCTGGTCGATGCCGACACCCAGACGCTCGTGGCCTGGCTCTTCACGGCAAGAAGCTCCAACTCGGCCACGGGCAACATCGTGCCTGGCGACGTGCTGCGCCGCGACGAGTTCGACCCGCGCCAGGTGATCGTCAATTACGACGACTTCGACTTCACATCGAAGACCGTCGACGATCCCATCGACTGGGCGCCGCTGGGCGCCAGCAACGGCACCTGCCGGCGCGACAACGCCCCAGGCTGTGGCTTCACCGGCTGGCTGCAGTCGCGCCACAGCTTTGCCCAGGCCGGCCAGTACCGGCTCGAGGTGGGCGTGGTGAACTGGGGCGACGAAGCCTACGACTCCGGCCTGGCTTTCGACGTCCGCGGCCTCACGGCGGCGGTGCCTGAACCTGCGCCTTGGCAGCTGTTCATCGCCGCTGTCCTGGTGGGTGCGGTCCGGCGCTCCACCCGCCGCTGAAGGCGGCCGCGCCGGGCTCGTCTAGCGCTTGTTGCCGGCCAGCAGCAGCACGCCGCCCACCACCAGGGCGCCCACGCCGGCCCACAGCGGAATGTTGACGGTCTGCTTTTCCTTCACGGACAGCTCGATCGGGCCGAGCTTCACGGCCGTGGTGTCCTTGGTGTAGCTGAAGCCGCCGTAGGCCAGGGCCAGCAGGCCGGCGACCACCAATATCACGCCCAGTGTCTTGAGCCCGCCCATGTCGTTGTCCATTTCCGTGTCCGCCAGCGGCACCGGACACCTGTCCGATCGCGCGGTGGACCGATTGAACAGTCGCCACCTGGAGCTGCTTGTAGGAGAAGGCCGCGGCCATAGCGACAGCCCCCGCAGATCGGGTGGGCGGGCCCGTCGGCCCTGAAAGGAAGAAGCCCGGCAGCCTTGCCAGCTGCCGGGCTTCGGTCGGCCCGGGGCCGACCGAAGGAAGCTCAGCGGCTCAAGGTGCGCCGACGCGCCGGCTGGCGGCCGCCGGCTGCAGCAGGCCCGACACTTCCACCGTCTCCCGGGTGTTGTTCGCCGCGATGTGCAGCGCAACGCCGCCGGCCACCGGCGGCTGGTTCGCGGTGAACGAGAAGCGGAACAGCGTGCCCCAGTTCAGCGCGTTGGCACGGGTGGCCGACGCAACCAGCAGACGGTCGTCGCGGACATCGGCCACCCAGTCGTTGGCGCTGTCGACGTCGCCGTCGCTGAAGGCCAGGTCGGTGATCGTGGCGGTGCCCAGCGGAATGCGGATGAAGTCGAAGCCCAGCGCCGAGATCACGCGCAGGTTCGGCTCGGCACCTTCGGTGCGCGCCCGTGCGAAGTCGAGGTTCATCACCGCATAGTGGTAGCGCCACTGACCGTTGCCCAGCGGGATGGCCTTGACCGCCACCTTCACGCTGCCCTCGGGTGTGGTCACCATCGAAGAACGCTCGTTGGGGCCGGGGGCCACGGGGTCGACCCAGCGGTCGATGGCGGGGCCGAGGCGGTAGCCGGTCTGGTTCAGCACCGACCAGGTGGTCGGATTGCGCTGGAAGCTGGCGTTCGTGCTGGCCATCGAATTCAGGATGTTGACGTCCTGCCGCGCCAGATACCACGACTCGAAGCGGTAGGTGGCACCCGCGTGCGGCGCACCGCTGATCTGCGATTCGCGCACCTTCAGCCGCTGGTCGAAAGACCCATAGCCGGAATTGTTCTGAACCCCGTCGCAGTTGGTGTCGTAGACCGAGCCACAGCGGCCCCAGACGTTGCTGGCGGGGATGATCTCGGAACGCGGGCCCAGTGAATTGTTGGCGTCGTTGTTGCCGGTGCTGTACAGGTCGGAACAGCCGCGACCCAGGATGTGACTGTCGCCCGGGTTCTCGATGCACGTCGTGTTCAAGGTCAGGAACGCGTGCTTCACGCCAGACCGGCCGATCTGGTCGATGGACCCATCGGCGTTGAAGCGGTACAGGTTCCAAATGAGGTAAGGATGCTGGTCGTTGTCGTAGGGCGGGAAGTTGCCGCTGAACTTCTGGTACCAGGGGATGTCGGCCGTGTACAGCGCACTGCTGGTGCCCAGCGGGTCACCGGCCACCGTGGGCGCCAACGCACCGTTGTTGACGTTGTTGCGCAAGGTGGAATTCGGCGCGAACACCACTTCACCGTTGCCGCCCACGCCCGTGCAGCCGTTGCAGCGCATGTACTGGGTGTTGAAGGTCTGCATGAACAGGTCGGCTTCGTACTTCGCGCCCGGCACGCCCGGCACGGCGTTGCCGTGCCACTTCAGGCTGCCGCGCGGCGTTTCGTTCATCGCGCCCTGGCGCACCACGTCGGTGGTCATTTCCATGTCGGCGATGGCCCAGTCCGCCACCTCGGGGTGGCCGATGCGCTTGGCCAGCGCCGACGAGATGCGCAGGTCCATCGTCCGCACCGCGAGCTTGGTCTTGTTGTCGATCAGTTCGTACATCAGGCGATCGATGTAGAACCAGGCCTGGCCGTCGCTGCTGACGAGGTCGAGGATGGGTGTGTCGCCTGCCCGCGGCACGAGCCGGAAGTCGGTGAGGTCGATGCGGCCGCCGGGCGTGTCGATGACGTAGCCGCCGCGAGCCTGCAGCGAGCCCGCGATGAACGCCGAGAGGTTGCCGTTGCGCACGTCGAACTCGAGCGTTCCTGCCTGCCGCAGGTCGAACATTTCGCCCTCGTTCCAGCTCAGGGCGGAGTGCCGGGCGACGGCCGGTGCGAGCCGCAGGCCGACATCGCCGGCCAGGTCACGATTCCAGCGCAGCCCCACGGTGCCGCCCCAGGCCGACCAATACTGCACCTTCTGGGTGCGGGCGTCGGCCGCAAGCACCGGGCTCGTCAAGACACCGCATGCGGCCATGGCCACGGCCAATGCCAGCGCCTGGCTGGCGCGTCTGTTCGATGGTTTCAACATTCAGGCTCCTTAGGGCCGATCGGGTTGCACAACTGGATCTGCCTGACCCCCCTGGCCCAACAGATGGAAACATCGTAAGGGCGCGGCGGGCCCGGCGCCATCCCCCTGTGCCTGTGCCCGGCCGGGGGTTCGGCCGTGGGCCTGACAATCGCTGGATGAAACCTCCCAAGCGCCTGCAGGTCCTGGTCGACGAAGGCCTGATCGACGAGGTCGTGCGCCAGCTGATGAGCGGCAAGGAAGCCAATGTCTTCGTCGTGCGCTGCGGCGGCGAAGTGCGCTGCGCCAAGATCTACAAGGACGCCAGCGAACGCAGCTTCCGGCAGGCGGTGGACTACACCGAGAACCGCAAGGTCAAGAACAGCCGTCAGGCCCGCGCCATGGCCAAGGGCAGCCGCTACGGCCGCGAGGCCACCGAAGCCGCCTGGCAGAGCGCCGAGGTCGACGCGCTGTACCGGCTGGCCGGTGCCGGCGTGCGTGTGCCCAAGCCGTACAACTTCTTCGAAGGCGTGCTGCTGATGGAGCTCGTCACCGACGCCGAAGGTGCCGCCGCGCCGCGCCTGAACGACTGCCTGTTCAGCCCCGAGGACGCACAGCGCCACCACGCCACGCTGCTGCGCGAAGTGCTGCGCATGCTGGGCGCGGGCATCGTGCACGGCGACCTGTCGGAATTCAACATCCTGCTGGGCACCGACGCCGAGGGCCGCCCCGGCCCGGTCATCATCGACCTGCCGCAGGCGGTGGACGCCGCCGGCAACAACCACGCCGAACGCATGCTGCTGCGCGACGTGGGCAACCTGCGCGCCTTCTTCGGCCGCTTTGCCCCGGAATTGCTGGGCACGAACTACGGCCCCGAGATCTGGGCGATGTACCGCAGCGGCTTGCTTCAGGTCGACACCGAGCTCACCGGCCATTTCGACGCCCCTACCGGCAAGGTGGACGTGGGCAGCGTGATGGACGAGATCACCGACGCGCGGCTGGAAGAAGCGGCGCGGCGGCTGCGCATGGGGCAGTGATCCCAGAGGCCCTGGCTCAGCCCAGCTTGTCCTGCGTTTTCGTGTCGAAGTCGCTGGCGTCGTGGCGTTCGTGCAGCTGCTCGGCCGGCTCACCCCAGCTGCGGTTGACCATGCGACCGCGCTTCACGGCAGGCCGCTCGGCAATGGCCTGGGCCCAGCGCACGACGTGGGTGTATTCGTGCACCTGCAGGAATTCGCCGGCGTTGTATTGCAGGCCGAGCACCAGGTTGCCGTACCAGGGCCAGACGGCGATGTCGGCGATGCTGTACTCGATGCCGGCCAGGAAAGTGTTGTCGGCGAGGCGGCGGTTCAGCACGTCGAGCTGGCGCTTGACCTCCATCGTGAACCGGTCGATGGGGTACTGCATCTTCGAGGGTGCGTACGCGTAGAAGTGGCCGAAGCCACCGCCCAGGTAGGGCGCGCTGCCCATCTGCCAGAACAGCCAGGACAGGGCTTCGGTGCGCGCACCCGGGTCGGCCGGCAGCAGGGCGTCGAATTTCTGCGCCAGGTACAGCAGGATGGCGCCGCTCTCGAACACGCGTTGGGGGGTCGGTCCGCCGTGGTCCATCAAGGCCGGGATCTTCGAGTTCGGATTGACCTCGACGAAGCCGCTGCCGAACTGATCGCCGTCCTGGATGCGGATGATCCAGGCGTCGTACTCGGCACCCGCGTGGCCCAGCGCCAGCAGTTCTTCCAGCATCACCGTCACCTTCACGCCGTTCGGCGTGGCCAGTGAGTACAGCTGCAAGGGGTGCCTGCCCACGGGCAAGGCCTTTTCGTGGGTGGCGCCGGCCACCGGGCGGTTGATGCTGGCGAACTGGCCGCCGTTGGGCTGCTCCCAGGTCCAGATGCGCGGCGGGGTGTAGTCGCTGGGTGGGGTGGAGGTGTCGCTCATGCAGGTGACTCTACGTCAGCGCCTGCCGTGGCACCATGGCCGACACGTCAGCGCAGGAACCCCGCACATGTTCAGACAGAAATACCTCAGCCACGCCGAACTCATGGCCCAGTTGCACGCCTGGTCGGCACAGCACCCCGAGATCGCCCACCTGGGCAGCCTCGGGCGAAGTGCCAACGGCCTGGACATTCCGGTGCTGACCATCGGGCGCGACCCTGAACGCATCCGGCCGGCGGTGTGGATCGACGGCAACATGCACGCCAGCGAGGTCTGCGGCTCGAGCGTGGCGCTGGCCATCGCCGAAGACCTGCTGGCCCTGCATGGCGGCGCCGTGGCCGCGGGCGGCAAGCCGCTGCCGCCGCACATGGCCGCCGCGCTGCGCGAGACGCTGTTTTACGTGGTGCCGCGCATTTCGCCCGACGGTGCCGAGGAAGTGCTGAGCAAGGGCCGCTACGTGCGCAGCAGCCCGGTCGACCAGCGCATGCAGCGCAGCCACCCGCACTGGCAGTCGGCCGACGTCGACGGCGATGGCCAGATCGGCTCGATGCGCGTGGTCGATCCGAACGGCGAGCTCGCGGAACTGCGCGGCGACGACGGCCAGCCGCTGGTGCCCGCGGTGCTGGTGGCACGCCAGCCCGAGGACGCGGGCCCCTTCTACCGGCTGTACCCCGAGGGCCTGATCGCCAACTTCGACGGCCGCAGCATTCCGGACCCTTACTTCCTCGGCGACAACGAATACGACTTCAACCGCAACTTCCCCTACAGCTGGGCACCGGAACCGCAACAGGCCGGCGCCGGCCCCTACCCCGGCAGCGCGCCGGAAACGCGGGCCGTGCTCGACTTCGCCACCCGCCACCCGAACATCATGGTGTGGCTGAACCTGCACACCTTCGGCGGCGTGTTGATCCGACCGCTGGGTGACAAGCCCGACAGCAAGCTGAACCCGGGCGACCGGGGCATCTTCGAGCAGGTCGAGGCCTGGATGACCGAGCACACGGGCTATGTCACGGTCAGCGGCTTCGAGGAATTCCTCTACGAACCCGACAAGCCGCTGCACGGCGACCTGTCCGACTACGCCTATCACCAGCGCGGTGCGCTGGCCTACGTGGTGGAGCTGTGGGACGTGTTCAAGCAGCTCGGCATCGAACGCAAGAAGCCCTTCGTCGACCACTACTCGAAGTTCACGCGCCAGGACATGCGGGCTCTGGTTGCCTTCGACAAGGTGCACAACGCCGGACGCATCTTCGGCACCTGGCGCAAGGCCCGGCACCCGCAATTGGGAGAGGTCGAGATCGGCGGCTTCGACCCGCGCGTGGGCATCTGGAATCCGCCTTACGAACGCCTGCCCGAAACCTGCGCCGCCCAGAGCGCGGCTTTCCTGCGTGTGGCGGCACTCACGCCGCAGCTCAGCTTGGAGGTGTTGTCCGTCGAACGCAGCGGAGAACACACCCGGGTGGAGGTGCGCCTGAGCAACAGTGGCTACCTGCCGAGCTACGGCGTGCCATCGTCAAAGTCCCTGCCGCATTGCGAACCGCTGCGACTGAAGGCCGGCGGCGAAGGTCTTTCCCTGCTGGCGCCGGCTGGGGCAGTGGTGGAAATCGGCCATCTGGAGGGCTGGGGCGGTGGCCTGTATGGCGGGCCGAGCGTGTTTTCCCCTTGGAGCCGGGGCAACGGTCACGAACGCGTGGTCACGCTGGTCGTGGCCGGCCGGGGCACGCTGCGGGTGGAGGCTGGCAGCTGCCGCAGTGGCTGGCTGACGCTGGCGGTCGACATCGATTGACGCCGGCGCCCGGCGCGCTGGGTCCGCCAACTAAACCAGCCGGCTAGACCCGGCGGCGGGCTGCGATGAAACCGACCACGCCCAGGCCGGCGAGCATCAGCGCGATGGCACTGGGCTCGGGCACGACTGAGACCGAGATGTCGAGCACCGATTCGCGCACTCCCGTGCCGGTGGCGACCAATCGATAGATGCCGGGCGTGATGGGCCCGCCCAGCGATGACACCGCGAATGCACCCAAGGTGCCAACGAAAGTGTCACTGCCGACCAGCGCGTTGGCGGCATTGAAGATGTCGATGTTCACTCCAGTGAGCCGCGGCCCCGGGCCAGCCAGTGTCGAGATCTGCCAAGTGGCGGCGCCGGTGAAACTGGTGGCGCCCGCACCGATTCTGAAGGTGACTTCCTGACTCAGTGCGCCCACTTCCGTCGTCACCAGAGTGTTCACCAGAAGGGTGTCACCGACGAAGAACGGATTGGCCACGGTGGCCGACGCCACCAGGTTGCCGAAGGCCACCGACTGCGTGGCGGCCTGGGCTCCAGAGCCGAGCAGGGCGCCTGCAGCACAGACCGTGACGGCGAAAAGCGAAGCGACGGGCTGGCGCATAGAGAACTCCTGAGAGTGGGGTTAGCCCGAATGGTCGGCGAGGTGCGGGTTGAGGACAAGCGGGATCTTCGAGTCAGCCCCGCATTCGAGGGGTGAGCGATGGCCGCCCGACTGGCTGAAAGGCGGCCTAGCCAAGGTTGGGCATAGATGTATCTCCCGCGTCCGCCCGCTCGCGCAGGGTCGGCACTTGTTACCACTCTGCGGGATTCGGCGCATTCATCGGGCGAATCTGCTGCTGCACTACAGTGGCCGGGTGAGCACCGCGATCCCCATCTCCCTGGCGTTGGACTGGACGCCGAACACCACCCACATCGGCTTCTTCGCCGCGGCCGCCATGGGCGCCTACCGTGCCGTCGGACTGGACGTTCGTTGGCAGACACCCGAAGACGACGGCTACACCCTGACTCCCGCTGTGAAGGTGGCCCAGGGCATGGCCGACTTCGGCCTGGCTCCAACGGAAACGGTCTTGAGCTTTTCGCTGCAGCCCGACAAGCCGCCGCTGCTGGCCGTCGCGGCCCTGCTGCAGCAGGACACCAGTGCCATCGCGGTGCGTGCCCTGGGCCCGGTGGAGCGGCCGGCGCACCTGGATGGTCGACGTTATGCCAGCTACAGCGCACGCTACGAAATGGCCATCGTGCGTGCCTTGGTGCAGGCCGACGGCGGCAAGGGGGAACTCATCGAAGTGCGCCCCGAGCGCCTCAGCGCGCCCGCGATGCTCGACGCCGGCGAGGCCGATGCCACCTGGATCTTCAGCCATTGGGAAGGCGTGCAGGCGGCGCGCCGGCGCCGGCCGCTGCGGCAATTCCGCCTGGCCGATCACGGCATTCCCTACGGCTATTCGCCGCTGGTGCTGGCGCGCAGCGACCATGTGGCCGCCGAACCCGCCATGGTGCGCGCCTTCGTCGAGGCCAGTGCACGAGGCTGGCTGCTGGCCGCCGAAGACCCCGAACGTGCCGCTGCGCTGATGCGGCAGGTGGCCCCCCATCCGGCGCTGGACGACGCCAGCTTCGTGGCCGAGAGCGCACACGCGCTGGCGCCTGCCATCCTGGACGCGCAAGGCCGCTGGGGCACGATGGAAACGCAACGCTGGCTGGACTTCGCCCAGCTGCTGGTGCGTCTGGGCGAATTCCCAGCGGACCAGGTGGTGCCGGCGCGCTGGTTCAGGTCGCTGGACTGAATTCCAGCCCGGCCTCTTCAGCGGCGTGGCGTGCGCGAAAGACGCCACCAGGTGTGCAGTCCGTTCAACGCCATCAGCGGCCACAGGAAGCTGCAGATCATCACCCACAGCACCCGGTTGCCTTGCTTGTCGCGGCTGGTGGTGCCTTCGCTGAAGCGGTGCTGCTGGCGGCCGGTGAGCACGCCGAAGAGCGCGCCGAAGACGAGAAAGGCAAGGATGAACAGGTTCATGTCGGGCTCCATGGATTCCGTGTGGATGAGAGGCCCCGACCGCAGACCGTGTCAGAGTTTTGCGCAACGCCCGGTGTAAGGCAAGAAGAACACATTGCGAAGGGATGTTGCGACGCCAGCGCCCTGCACGGGTCGGTACCGTCAGCTCGCAACAGAGCGCGGGGAATTCAATGCGGCCTGCACGGCTTCGTCGAGCTTCTCCAGGCCGAACGAAACGTCCACGGCCTCGCCGTTCAGGAAGAACGCGGGGGTGGCGCGCAATCCTTCGTGTTCACCGGCACGGCGGTGCTCCTGCACGCGCTGCGTGTAGATGCGATCGGACATTTCGGCGTTGAAGCGGTTCATGTCCAGCCCAAGCGCCTGCGCATGGCCCGCCAGGGCCGCAGGCGCGAGGTGTTTGGCCTGGGCGAACCGCAGGTGGTGCATCGGCCAGAAGTGGCCTTGTGCAGCGGCCGCCTCGGCCGCCTCCGCCGCCCGTTCCGCGTTTGGATGAATCTCCATCAGCGGAAAGTGCCGGAACACCAGGCAAAGGCGCCCAGGATGAATGTCGAGCAGATGCCGCACCATCGGCTCGGCCTGGATGCACGCCGGGCACTCGTAGTCGCCGTATTCCAGCAGCGTGAGCCTGGCGTGTGCATCGCCCAGAACATGGTCGGCACCGCTGTTCATGCGCCTTCGCCTTCGAGAGTGGCCTGAAGGCTGATGTCGCCGACGGCAGCCAAGGCCCTGGACAGCGGGCAGTCCCGCTTCGCGGCCAGGGCGATTTCCTGGAACTGCGCTTCATGCATGCCCGGCACGACGGCGCTCAGGCTCAGTGCGATCCTGTCGATCACGAATCCCTCGCCCTGCTTGGCCAGGCTGACGCGCGCGAGCGTATCGAGCTTTCCGGTGGCAAAGCCGGCCTTGTCGCAGGCAAACGAGAAAGCCATCGTGAAGCAGGCCGCGTGCGCGGCGGCCAGGATCTCCTCGGGATTGGTGCCGCGGCGGTCGTCCCCGAATCGGCTGGAGAAGCCGTAGGGATAGGCTTCCAGGGCGCCGGTCTCGGTGCTGATCTGCCCCTGGCCGGCCTTGCCACGCCCTTCCCAGCGCACGCTGGCGGTCTTTTCGGTCATGGTGGAGCCTTTCGATGGGTTGCTGGGTGAAGGTGGGAAATCGCAGGCGCCGCGCGGCTTACTTGGTTCGCGGCTGCTGGATGTGCTGGTCGGGCCGGCTCAGGCGCCCGGCACGCAGTGCCTCGACGGCCCGGACCACTGAGCGCGCGACATTGCCAGCCTCTTCCTGCACGGCCACGTCCGCATCGAGCGCCTCGTGACTGTCGTAGTACGGGCCGTAGTAGCCGATGTAGCGATCGAGCTTGGCAGCGGTGCCTGCGTCGATCAGCCCCATCCAGTCCAGCCAGTCGGACAGGTTGCGGCGATGCACCTCGACCCCGGCCACGTCGCCATGCACCACGACGCCATAGGCCCGGCCGGCCAAGTGCTTTGGAAAGTCCCAACCCTTCTCTTCGATCGCCTTGGCTTCGGCCACGCGCTTGCCATGGGTCGTCGTCGGATCGGGGTTGCCGCCGTCGGCCGCCACCAGGCGGTCGATCATCAGCTTCAAGGGGCTCGGTGACTGGTACCAGTAGGTCGGCGCGAGGATGATGACGGCGTGCGCCGCCACCCAGCGTTCGTAGATCTCGGCCATCCAGTCGTCGGCCTGATTCAGCGCATGATTCGGATAACAGCTGCAGGGCCAATGGCACAGCGGCATGGCGCTGGAGACGCAGCCTTTGCAGGGGTGGATGTTGCGGCCGTACTCGGACGTCACGAGGCTCAGGTCCAGCACGTCGGCCTGCATGCCCGCACCCTCGACGACACGCCGGGCCAGCTCCGTCAGCCGCCAGGTCTTCGACATTTCGCCCGGGCAAGTGCCGTCATTGCGTGCGCTGCCGCAGACCAGCAGCACGCGCGACGGCGTGGCGCTGTGGCCCCACAGCGCCTGTGCCGCCTGCAGCCGCGCCCGCGTGTCTAGCCATTGCGCCGAGAGTTCGTAGTTGGGGTCGGCGAAGTCCGGCCCGGCCATTCGGGTGACGGGTGCCTTGCGCCCGTCCTGCAGCGCTTCCCAGGCGATGATCTCGAGCCTGGCGATGGCGTCACGCTCGGGTTCGAAGGCGGGGTCGTAGTAGCGCAGGTTGAAGCGCTCGCGGAACTGCGCGCGCGTCAGTGGTGCAGGCGCCTGCCCTTTGCGGATCTCAGTCATGGCGATGCGGCCATGCGCCTGCTGCGAGCAGGCTGCTTGTCGGAATCGGCGCTTTCATGGGGATGGGGCTTTCTTGATCCGCTTCAATGCACCCGGCTTGTGGGCTGCCTCCTGGCCGGTGCTGGCGCTCTCGACCAGCAGTTGAGGCTTGTCTTCAGAAGCAGCGATGTGATGGGTCTTGATGTTTGTGGGCGCCGTCAGTGTTTTCTTGACAGTGCCCTTCACCGTGCCTTGCGCGCTGTTCCAGCTGACCTTGTCGCCCGCTTCGAAGGCTTTTTTCGTCATGGTGTTTCCATCGCCGGGTTGAGTGCGATGGACACGACTTTGCACGGCACGCAGCGCGCCGTCTGTGCGCTGCCGAACCGGCGGGGCGCCTGCGGCGCTCGTGATTGCGCGCTCTTTACTGCGGCTACTGCGGCGTGAACCCGCTGGCCTGGATGATGCGTGCCCAGGTGCCGGTGTAGGCGCGTTCGCGCGCGGCCAGTTGGGCGGCCGGCATGTGCGCGACATTCAGGCCCATGGCGGTCAGGCGGTCGCGCACCTCGGTCTGTGCCAGCACCTTGGCCAGGGCCGCAGAAAAGGCCTCGAGCCTCGCCCCAGGCGTGCCAGCGGGCGCGAACACACCGTAGTAGGGCAGTTCCTCGAAGCCGGGACTGCCGGCTTCGGCCAGAGTCGGCACATCGGGCAGGGCGGTTTGACGCTGCGCCCCCATGACCGCGGCGATGCGCAGCTTGCCAGCACGGTGGTTCTTGATGAAGTCGGGAATGCTGCCCACCCCGGCGGCGATCTGGTTGCCCAGCATGTCCTGCATCATCGGCGCGCTGCCGCGGTAGGGCACAGGCACGAGGTCGAGCCCGGCGCGCTGCGCCATCACCTTGACCAGGAACTCGGGCACCGAAGCCGGCGCCGGGATGCCCACCGAACCCTTGCCGCCGCCGCTGGCCTTGACCCAGGCGAAATACTCGGCCAGGCCCTTGGCCGGCGTGCCGCCGCTCAGCGCCAGGGCATTGGCGAAGCTGGCGAAGCCGGCCACGGGAACGAAGTCCCTGGCCGGATCGAACCCCGGGTTCTTCACCACCAGCGGCAGGATCGACACCGTGTGGTTGTGGCTCAGGAACAGCACCGTGCCGTCGGCCGGCGTCGCCTTCAGCGCCTGTGCCGCCAGCTGGCCGCCGGCACCGGCCTTGTTCTCGACGATGACCGGCGCCCCGAGTTCGTCCTTCAGCTTCTCGGCCAGCAGCCGGGCGATGGCATCGGTGCCGCCACCGGGCGGAAAGCCCACCAGCAGGCGGACGGGTGCGCTGCCCTGGGCCAGGGCGGTGGCGCCTGGCAGGGCCAGCGCGGCACCGGCGCCCAGCAGCTGCAGGATGTGGCGGCGTTGCAGGGGGTTCATCATCTTCTCCGTGCACGGATCGCGATGCGGGCACTCTAGCGCGCTTCTCTCCTCCATCAACCCCCACCGACACCATGAACCAAGACCTGTTCGACCGCGGCCTGAACACCCGCCGTGAAGTGCTGGGCGCCGAGTATGTCGACGCCGCCATCGCCAACGCCGACGACTTCAGCCGCGACCTGCAGCAGCTGGTGACGCAGTACGCCTGGGGCGACATCTGGAACCGTCCCGGCCTGGACCGCAGAACCCGCAGCCTGATCAACCTGGCCATGCTGACCGCACTGAACCGCCCGCACGAACTGCGGCTGCACCTGCGCGGCGCGCTGAACAACGGCGTGACGAAAGACGAGATCCGCGAAGTGCTGCTGCAGACCGCCGTCTACTGCGGCGTGCCGGCGTCGATGGACAGCTTTCGCCAGGCGCGCGAAGTGTTCAAGGAGATGGGTGTCTAGCCCGCCCGTTCGCTGCGCCACAGCGGCCGCAAGGCCAGCACGCCCAGCAGCGGCCCCAGCGCCAGCCAGGGCAGCACCGTGGCCAAGGGCGCCTGCGCGGCCCAGCGCACGAAGACCTCGATGCTGACGATCGAGATCGCGAAGCCGATGCAGTTGGTGAAGGTGAGCACGCTGCCCACCGCGTGCGACGGCGCGTTGCGGGCGGTCAAGGTCGACAGCTGAGGCGAGTCGCCCGCCGCCGTGATGCCCCAGACCAGCAGCCACAGCGCGAACAGGAGATCGGGCGCGGCCAGCGCCCAGGGCGCGATCGCGCAACAGAGCCCGCTGCTGGCCAGCAGCACCGTGGCCACGCGTGCGCTGCCTTGGCGCCTGGCGACGATGCCGCCCAGCACGCAGCCCAGCATGCCCGCGCCCAGCACGAAGAAGGCCGCCCACGACAGCCCCGGCCCCTGCAGCCGGGTGGCCAGGATCAGCGGGACCAGCACCCACAGCGTGTAGAGCTCGACCATGTGGCCGAAGTAGCCGAAGGCCGAGGCGCGCACACGCGGTTCCGACCACAGCGACCCGAGCGCCCGCCAATGCGTGCGCAGACCCGGGCGCGGGGGTGCGGCACTGGCAGCGGCCGACCCGCTGGCGGCAGCGGCCCCTGGCGCGTCGGGCAGGCCCAGCGCCACCAGCAGCCCGCCGGCCAGCGCCATGGCTGCCACGCCCACCATCACCCCGCCCCAGGGCAGGCTGTCGGCCGGCAGGGCCGCCAGCAGGCCCCGCAGCGCATGCGGACTGGCCGAGCCCAGCACCAGCGCCCCCACCAGCCAGCCCAGCGCATTGCCCAGCCCGCCGCTGCCGGCACCGCCGCCGGGGCGGCTGGGAAACCACTGCGCGGCGATCTTCATGCCCACCGGGTAGATGCCGGCCAGGAAGAAGCCCGTGGCCGCACGCAGCACGTGCAGGGCCGCCAGGTCCGCCGCCCAGACCACCGCCGCCAGTGCCGCCACGGTGCAGCCCGCCGCCGCCAGTGCGCACAGCAGGAACACCCGGCGGGCGTTGTAGCGGTCGGCCACGCCGCCCAGCGCGAACACCAGCGTGCCCAGGATGAAGCCGAACTGCACGGCCGAGGTCAGCGTGCCCAGGGCGCTGTCGGGCCAGCCGTAGGCCTGCTGCAGGTCGGGCATCACCGCGTTCACCGCGAACCAGGGCGAGGTGCCCGCGAACTGGGCCAGCACCAGCCGCGGCAGCACGCGGCCAGGGGCCGGAGCGGTTGTCATGGGGCGATTGTGGTGTGGCCGGCCGGCGGCGCTGCCCTGGCAGCGGGAGCCTGCAGTCCGTGGTTTCGCCGCCAAACTGGCCAGGGCGCCGCCGAAGTGGCCGATGATGCGGGTCACCCGGACCCTTGCGAGCTTCTGAACATGCGCCTGCCGAGCCGTCGCTTCGCCCTGATCTTTGCCGCTGTCGTCTTCCTGGCGCCCGCGCAGGCCCAGCCCCTGCCCAGCCCGCTCATGCTGGAGGCTGGCCTGGTGGGCACCTGGACCGGCGTCTTGTCCTACCGTGACTTCCAGAGCGACAGGCGCTTCGACCTGCCCGTCGTCACCCGCATCCAGGCGGTGCCCGACGGGCTGAGCTTCATCCGCATCTCGGAATTCGACGACGGCCCGCAGACCGGCCGCGTGTTCATCACCACGGTGAGCCTGTTCGACGCCGACGGCCGGCGCGCCAGCCAGGCCAGCTTCCGCAAGGGCCGCAGCGTCGAGACCTGGGTTGAACAGGGCGAGGTGCTGGAATGGAAGGACAGCGAGAACTGGACCCTGCGCTGGCACCACGACGGCCTGGACAACGGACAGGCCGCGACGCTGCGCAACACGCAAAGGCGCCAAGGCGCGCTGCTGGAGACCACGCGCGACGTGAAGTCCCGCGGTTCGCCCGACAGCGACTACCGCCAGCGCAACCAGTCGCGCTTGACCCGCCAGCCCTGATCCCACAGCCCTGACCGTCGCAGCCCCGGTCGCGGGGCCATGCGGGCCGCTGGGATACTGAAGGGCATGGACTTCGTCAACGTTCCGCTGTTCGCCGCTTCGGCCCTGGTCTTCTTCAGCGTTCTGGCCGGGCTGTTCTCGGCGCGCATGGGTTTTTCCTTCCTGCTCGTGTTCCTGCTGGCCGGCGTGCTGGCCGGCGAGGACGGCCCTGGCGGCTACCGCTTCAACGACTTCCGCCTGAGCTTCTGGGTGGGCAACCTGGCACTGGCCATCATCCTGCTCGACGGCGGGTTGCGCACCGCCTTCTCGACCTTCCGCACCGGCCTGAAGCCGGCTTCGCTGCTGGCCACGGTGGGGGTGCTGGTGTGCGCCGGCATCACCGCGGCCGCGGCGGTGTGGTTCCTGGACCTGGGCTGGGGCCAGGCCATGCTGCTCGGGGCCATCGTCGGCAGCACCGACGCCGCGGCGGTGTTTGCCCTGCTCACGCGTTCGGGGGTGACGCTGAACGAACGGGTGGCGGCCACGCTCGAGATCGAGTCGGGCGTGAACGATCCGATGGCGGTGTATCTGACGCTGGCCTTCATCGCGCTGCTCGGCGGCACGGGCGTGGTCCAGGACGCCGGCAGCGGCCCCTGGCTGACGCTGCTGAAGGGCTTCGTGCAGCAGTTCGGCTGGGGTGCCTTGATGGGGATCGGCTCGGGCTTCGCCATGGCCTTCCTGCTGCGGCGGGTGGCCGCCCGCGACGCCGGCGGCGGCGTGCTGGCCCTGCTGATCGGCGCCGCCGGCCTGTCGGTGTTCGCGGCCACGGGCTGGCTGGGCGGTTCGGGCTTCCTGGCGGTGTACCTGTTCGGACTGATCGTGGCCAACCGCGCCGCCGAAGCCGTGGCGCCCACGCTCGCGGCGATGGACGGCTACGCCTGGCTGGCCCAGGCCGGCATGTTCCTGCTGCTGGGCCTGCTGGTGACGCCCTCGGACCTGGCCGAGAGCTGGCTGCCGGGCCTGGCGGTGGCCGCGGTCCTGATCCTGGTAGCGCGGCCGGTGGCGGTGTGGCTGTGCCTGTGGCCGTTCCGCTTCAGTGCACGGGAGACCTGGTTCATCAGCTGGGTGGGTCTGCGCGGCGCGGTGCCCATCGTGCTGGCGCTGTTCCCCTTGCTGGCCGGTCTGCCGCAGGCCGGGCTGCTGTTCAACGTGGCCTTCGTCGTGGTGCTGGTGTCGCTGCTGACCCAGGGCACGACGATCGGCTGGATGGCGCGCAAGCTGGAAGTGGCCCTGCCCGACGCCGGCGACGAAATGGCGGTGCGCGCCGTCTTCCGCGACTTCGCGCTCGACCCGAATCTGCCGGTGGGCCAGGTGTGCGACTTCTACGGCCTGCCGCCCCCGCCGAACACCGAACTGCCGCTGGCCGAGTGGATCGCCGAACGGCTCCGGCGCCCGCCCGTGGCCGGCGACAGCGTGTCGCTGGGTGGCGCCACGCTGGTGGTGCGCGACGTGCACGAAGGCCGCATCAGCCGAGTCGGCCTGGGTCTGCCCGACTGACCGGGCAAGCGGCGCTGCAGCCGCCGGTGTTCAGGTCCGGGGCACGATCTCCGTCACCAGGTACTTGCCTTCTTCCTTGACGGCCTTGAACTGGATGCGGTCACCCGGCTTGACCTTGTCGAGCAGGGCCTTGTCCCTGACGCCGAACACCATGGTCATGCCGGGCATGTCCAGGTTCTTGATCTCGCCATTCTTCAGGGTCAGCTTGCCGCCGTCCTTGTCGATCTTGCGCACTTCGCCGTCGGCCATGTCCTGGGCGAAGGCCGTGGCAGCGGCGCAGGCCAGCAGGCTTGCCAGCGTCAGCTTGAGGGTCGTTTTCATGGTGCTCCTGATGTCGGTGAGTGGGGGTGGCAGGGCCGGCGCCGGCCGGCTCGGATGGGCGTCAGTGTCCGCCATGTCCCTGGTGTCCGGCGGCGGGTTTGCGAATCTTCACTTCGGTGCCGGTCTTCGTGGCCGCCGCCGGCTGGGCACGGGCAGGCTCGGCCAGCGCGCCGGTCCATTCGTAGGCCACGGTGCCGGGCGGGTGCTGGTACCAGCCGGGGTCGCTGTAGTCGCCGCGTTTCTGGTCGGCGCGCACCTTCACCACGCTGAACATGCCGCCCATGCCGATGGCGCCGAACGGGCCCTGGCCGGCCATCATCGGCGCGGTGTTGTCGGGCAGGGGCATTTCCATTTCGGTCATGTCCTTCATGCCGCGTTCGCCCATCACCATGTAGTCGGGCACCAGCTGGGTGATCTGGCGCGCCACCTGGCGGTGGTCCACGCCAATCATCGTGGGCACGTCGTGGCCCATCGCGTTCATCGTGTGGTGGCTCTTGTGGCAGTGGAAGGCCCAGTCGCCGGGTTCGTCGGCCAGGAAGTCCAGCTGCCGCATCTGCCCCACCGCGATGTCGGCGGTGACCTCGTACTGGCGTGCCGTCTTCGGCGTGGGGCCGCCGTCGGTGCCGGTGACGAGGAACTCGTGCCCATGCTGGTGGATGGGGTGGTTGGTCATCGTGAGGTTGCCCACGCGGATGCGCACCTTGTCGTTCAGCCGCACCACCAGCGGGTCGATGGCCGGGTAGATGCGGCTGTTCCAGGTCCACAGGTTGAAGTCGAGCATCGTCATGATCTTCGGCGTGGCGCTGCCGGGGTCGATGTCGTAGGCGTTCAGCAGGAAGCAGAAGTCGCGGTCGACCTCGTCGATGAGCGGATGCTTGTTCTTCGGGTGGGTGATCCAGAAGCCCATCATGCCCATGGCCATCTGCACCATCTCGTCGGCATGCGGGTGGTACATGAAGGTGCCGGGGCGGCGCGCCTCGAACTCGTAGACGAAGGTCTTGCCCGGCGGGATGCCGGGCTGGTTCAGGCCGGTGACGCCGTCCATGCCGTTGGGCAGGCGCTGGCCGTGCCAGTGGATGCTGGTCAGCTCGCCCAGCCGGTTGGTGACGAACAGGCGCACGCGGTCGCCTTCCACCACTTCGATCGTCGGGCCCGGGCTCTGCCCGTTGTAGCCCCACAGATGGGCGCGGAAGCCGGGCGCCATCTCGCGCACCACGGGTTCGGCCACCAGGTGGAATTCCTTCACTCCCTGGTTCATGCGCCAGGGCAGGGTCCAGCCGTTGAGCGTGACCACCGGGTTGTAGGGCCGGCCGCTGGGCGGTATCAGCGGTGGCGCGGTGTCGGCGCTGGTCTGGATGACGGGCTCGGGCAGGGCGGCCATCGCCACCTTGCTGACACTGGCCGCGGCCAGGGTGGTGGCGGCCGCCACGCCGCTGCGGCCCAGGAAGTTGCGTCGGGAAACCATGGTCTCAATGTCCTTTGGGGTCGGTCGGGGCGGGGCCGCCGGGGGCGATGCCGGGCAGCGCGCCGGCCGGCCCTACCAGGGCCTGGTCCAGGGCGGCCTGGGCCAGCCAGAAGTCGCGCAGCGCTTCGATGGCGGCGTTGACGCTGGCGATCTGCATGCGGGCGTCGGCCAGCAGTTCGAACACGCCGATGAGCATGCCGTTGTAGCGCAGCAGGTTCTCATCGAGGATGCGCTGGCGCAGCGGCACGATCTCGTCACGGTGGTGGCGTGCGATGTCCCAGGCCGTGCGGTAGGCGCCGTAGGCTTCGCGCACTTCGCTGCGGGCGTTCACGGCCACGTCGGCGGCCTGGTGCAGGGTCTGGCGGTACACGGCTTCGGCTTTCGCCACGCGGGCGCTGCCGCTGTCGAACAGTGGCAGTTCGAAGCCGACTTCCCAGCCGCGCTGGGTGGGCGCTTCGTTCGAGCTGTTGCGCATCAGGCCGAGTTCCAGCACGTTGACGAAGCGCGTGGCCTGGGTCAGGCCCAGGTTCCTTGCGGTCTGCTCGGCCGCGCTGCGTGCGGCCTGCACGTCCAGGCGCTGGGCCATCGCGGTGCGTTCGATGTCGGGCTGGTCGGCGGGCTCGGGCGGCAGGTCGGGCAGGCGCGGGGGCAACGTGAAGGCGGTCTGCGTGCCCCACAGCCCCAGCAGCCGGATGAGCTTTTCGCGGCTGGCGGTGCGGGCCTGCTGCGCACGTGCCAGATTCAGCGCGGCTTCGGCATAGAAGGCTTGTTCGCGGGCCTGGCTGAGCTTGTTGAAGTTGCCCACCGCGGCCATGCGCCGCGCCAGTTCGGCGCTGGCTTCGGCGGCCTGCATCACCTGCTGCATGTAGCGCAGCGTTTCTTCGGCGGCCACGGCCTGCACGAAGGCGCGGCGGGTGTCGGCTGCCACCGCCAGCACCTGCAGCGTCACGTCGCCCTGCACCCGTTCGAACTGGCGCCGGGCCATCGGCTGCATCCAGGGCAGCGCGATCAGCTGCGCCAGGTTCAGGTGCAGGCCGCGTTCGATTTCGCGCTCGTCGCCCCGGGTGCTGCGGCCGAAGCTGAAGCCGGGGTTGGACAGGCGTGTGGCCTGCACCCGGTCGGCGTCGGCAATGCCCAGGTCCTGCAGCCGGGCCTGCAGACCGCGGTTGTTGAGCAGCGCGATCTGCACCGCAGCGGCGGCATTCAGCGGGCTGGCCAGCAGTTCGGTCACACGCTGGGCCACGCGCGCCTGCTCGGTATCGTTGCCGACCACGGGGAGTTCGGCGCCCAGTCGCGCCTGCGCTGCGCGCTGCACCGGGTTGATGGCTGCCTGGGGGTCCACCGTGGCGCAGCCGGTGAGCAGCACGGCCAGGGCTGCCGTTGCCAGCCGGCAAGGGCGCAGCAGGATGTCACCGGCCATGGCGATGCTCCGCTGCCGGCTTCGGCGTCGGCCCCGCCTGGGGCGGCGTGGCGGGTGCTTGGGAAGGCACAGCCGTTTCTGGCGCGGCCGCTTCGCGCGCGTAGGCCCGCCAGCCGCCGATGCGGTTGACGGTTTCGTTGGCCTCGCGCCAGGGCACCGGCGTCAGGTCGTTCAGCGGGCGGTAGCGGGCGAAGGCCGAACGGTGCGCGACGGCGGGCACGTTGGCCTGGGCCTGGGTGGGGTCGGCCGCTGCGGCCGGCACCGGCGCGGGCGTTGCCGCCGAAGCCGGGGCCGAGCCGATGGTCAGCGCCAGCGACAGCGTCAGGGCCAGGGCCAGGGCCACAGCGAAGCGCCCGGGCAGCCCGGGCAGGCGGGGAAGTGGAAGCATGGTGGCCTCGTGTCGAAGAAGGGCGGAACAGCGCCGGGGGCGCCTCGCGGGCCGCGCACCGGGCCGCTGTCAGCGCCCGGTGAAGCAGCAGACTTCAGACGACGAGGTGTTTGGGCGGTCGCTCGAGACCGGCTTCGGTGACACCCGCCCAGCGCGCAGGCGGTGCGATCACGGCGGTGTCGGCCGGGGTGGCGGTGGCCTTCCAGCGGCTCTGACTGGGCAGCGCTGCACCGACACAGCAGGCCGCGCAGGCGCTGCAGCTGGGCTGTGACGCGGTCGGGTCGCTGTCATCGTGGGCCGGGGGCGACACGTCTGCCGCGGCCTGCGCCGCTTCATGACAAGGATGCGGGGCGCCGGAATCGGCCGATGTGGTGGCCGATGCCGTGGCCGCAGCGGGCAGCGCCATGGCCAGGCAATGCAGGCCCGCACCAGCGGCCAAGCCCTGCAGGGGCAGCATCAGGGCCAGGCACCACAACAGGAACGAGCGCCACGGGGACGAGCACGACTTGCGCATATGACCAATGTAGCAGGGCTGAATCGCCCAGGCCTCACGGCGGGATCCCGGCCTGCGGACCTGCGCTCAACCCGGCGGCAGCTGGACCGTCACCGCCAGCCCGCCCAGCGCCGCGCTGCGTTCCAGCTGCAGTTCCAGGCGCAGCACTTCGGCGACGCGACGCACGATCGACCAGCCGAGCCCGCTGCCGCCCTGGGCCTGTCCTGCGGGGCGGTGGAAGCGCCGGCCCAGCTGTTCCTGCAGGCCTTCGGGCAGCCCGGGGCCGCTGTCGGCCACGGTCAAGCCCACGCGACCGGGGCGAGACGGGCTGGATGGCGCCACGCCGACCTGCACCGTCGCGCCCGGCGGGCCGTAGCGCACGGCGTTGTCCAGCAGGTTGCGCAGCAGCACCGCCAGCAGGGTCTCGTCGGCGACGACGCTGCAGGTCGGGGGTGCGTCCACTGCCACCGTCTGGCCTTGCGCCAGGGCGCGCGGTGCGATGTCGGCCACGGCCTGACGCGCCAGCGCGGCCAGGTCGACGACCCGGGTCGGGGGCGCTGCGCTGGCTTCCAGCCGGGACAAGGTGAGCAGCTGTTCGACCAGCCGGGTGGCGCGGTCGCATCCTGCCAGGGTGGCCTGCAGCGCGTGGCGCCGGTGCTCCACATCGGCCTCCTGCAGGGCCACCTGGGCCTGGGCACGGATGGCGGCGATGGGGGTGCGCAGTTCGTGCGCGGCGTCGGCGGTGAAGCGGCGTTCGCTTTCCATCAGGCCGCTGATGCGTTCGAACAGGCCGTTCAGTGCCGCCACCATCTGCGCCACTTCGGTGGGCATGGCCCCGTCGTCCGGCACTTCCAGAGGCGCCACCGACGCGGCCTGGCGCTGGTGCAACTGGCCACCCAGCAGGCGCAGCGGCTTGAGGCCACGGCGGATGGCCCAGAAGGCCACCGCCGCCAGCAGCGGCAAGGCCAGCGCCATCGGCCACAGCGTGCTGCGCAGCACCGCCATCAGGATGTCGTTGCGCGCTTCGGCCCGTTCGCCCACGTAGACCTGGACGTCGCTTTCCGCCCCGACGGCCGCAAACACGCGCCAGCGCGTGTTGTCCAGGATGACGTCGGTGAAGCCCTGGCGGACGCCGCGTTCGGCGTCGACCATCGGCTGGGGTGGGGCGTTGGCCGAACGCAGCACCAGCCGGCCTTCGTGGAACACCTGGAAGGCCACGCTCGGGGCGTAACGGTGCAGGTTCGGCGCGTCCAGGGTGCGGTCGTCGTCGTCGTCCTTGTCCCCGTCGCTGGACCGGCGGCGGTCGGCGTCGTGCGCGATCTCGCGCGCCTGCTGCACCACCAGCAGCGCGGCGGCCTGGGCCAGGTGGCCGTCGAGCAGTTCGTCCAGTTCATGGCTGGCGTCCTGCCAGGTCAACACCGCGGTGCAGGCCCAGACCAGGCCCACCAGGCCCAGCACCAGGGTCAGCAGCCGGCCCTGCAGCGAACGCGGCAGATGCATCACGTGGCCGCGGCGGTCTTCAGCACGGTGTAGCCCACCCCGCGCACGGTCTGGATCAAGCCGGCGCCCAGCTTGCGCCGCAGGTGGTGCACATGCACTTCGACGGCATTGCTCTCGACTTCCTGGCCCCAGCTGTAGAGCTGCTGCTCGATCTGCTCGCGCGACAGCACCCGCCCGGCGGCGAGCATCAGCACCTGCAGCAGGTCGAATTCGCGGGCCGACAGCAGCACGGGCTGGCCGGCCAGGCTGCACAGGCGGGCCGCGGGGTCCAGCACCACGTCCTGCGCCATCAGCAGTTCCTGCGGCTGGCCGTGCGAGCGCCGCACCAGGGCGCGCAGGCGTGCGGCCAGTTCGTCCAGGTCGACCGGCTTGACGACGTAGTCGTCGGCGCCGACGTCCAGCCCGCGCACGCGGTCGGGCACGGCGTCGCGCGCGGTGAGCACCAGCACCGGCACGGCCAGGCCGGCCCGGCGCACGCTGGCCAGCACATCCATGCCGTCCATCAGCGGCAGGCCCAGGTCGAGCACGGCGGCGGCATAGGGTTCGGCGCGCAGTTCGCATTCGGCGGCCAGGCCGTCGCGCACCCAGTCGACCTGGAACCCGCGCTGGCGCAGGCCGGCGCGCAGGCCGTCGCCGAGCAGGGGGTCGTCCTCGGCCAGCAGGATGCGCATCGGCTTCAGTCGTCCTTGTCGTCGTCGTGGCCCTGGCCCGAATTCTGGACTCTGCTGGCCTGCCCGCCGGCGGGCAGCAGCCCGTTGCCGGGGGCACTGCGCCATTGCAGCCAGCCGAAAACCAGCACCGCCACCAGCATCAGCACGCCGACGCTGCGCCAGGTGCGGGTGATGGCTTCCTGCGGGGCGCCGCGCTTGAAGCCCGAGAACATGGCGGCAACCAGGTTTTCGCGGTGCACCCAGCTCGACAGCAGCGCGGCCACCACGTGCACGCCCACGACCGCGAGCATGGCGTTGGCGGCTGCTTCGTGCAGGTCTCCGGTCCAGCCACCCCAGACCTCGTAGTAGGTGGCCCAGCCGCTCACACCGATGACCAGTGGCAGCACCAGCAGCGCCACCATGGCCAGTGCACCGGCCGGGTTGTGCCCGGTGTGGTGTTCCGGCTGCCCGCGCCACAACGACAGCAGGTAGCGCTTCACGGCCGCCGGCTCCCGCACGAAGTTCGCGAAGCGCGCATGCCGCGTGCCCACCAGGCCCCACACCAGGCGGAACACCACCAGCCCGGCGAGCACGTAGCCCAGGCTCACGTGCAGCAGGCGCCAGCGCTCGCTTTCGGCGGTGATGTAGGCGCCGGCGAAGGCCCCCACGGCCAGCCAGTGGAAGACGCGCACGGGAACGTCCCAGACGCGGATCTTCATGCCTGGGTCGGCGGGTGTGGCGGCGGCGGGGTGCGCCGCGGCGTCTTCAGCGGGGGATGCGAATGCTGTGTTCATCGAAGTTTCCTTGCGCCGCGCCGGCATGGCAGGCGCTGCAGTTGGACGGGCTCTGGATGGCGGCGCGCTGCCAGGTGGCGGCAGGCACCTCGTCGTGCTCACGCTGGAACCAGGCGCTGCGCGTGATGCGGTCTTCGGGCGGCAACATGGGTTCGCGCGCGACCCGCCTGGACGTGCCGGCGTGCTGTGCCAGCCAGGCGGCGATCTGCTGCGTGGTGGCGGCGTCGAGCGAAGCGTCGGTGCCGAAGTGGCGGGGCAGGTTCGTCATCAGCCTTTGCCAGCTGGCCGCCGGCAGCAGCCCCGGCGGGTAAGCGGTGTGGCAGGCGGCGCATTCTTTGGGGTAGGCCGGCAGGGCCGGGGCAGGCGTGCGCGCGCTGCGGCGTTCGCGTTCGGCCAGGACCGTGGCGCTGGCCAGCAGGGCGCAGGCGATGAGCAGAGCCTGCATCGTGGCAGGGCGAAGGGCGCTCATGGCTTGAGCGCCAGCAGCCAGGCCGCGACGTCGGCCTTCTCGCCGGCCGAGCATTCGCGGCCCAGCACGTCGTTGCAGTTGCGGCGGAACCACTTCTCGGCCTTTGCGGCGTCGGTGAAGCGGGTGGGGTCGGCGGCGGGAGCCAGCGGCCGGATGGCCTTGCCGGTGCCGGCGTGGCGGCCCGCCGCGGTGGGCGTGCCGCCATGGCAGGACGCGCACGACCATTCGCGCCCATGGGTCTGCGTGAACAAGGCCTGTCCCTGGGACGGCACGGCGGCGCGGCCCGCGGCCTGGCGCCAGCCGTCCAGCAGTTCGGCGGGCGTGGCGGCGAAACAGGCCGAAGTTGCGCCCAGTGCTGCGGCTGTGAAGAGGGTTCGGATGCAAGGCTTCATGCCCTGCATCCTGGCCTTGCAGTCTTAGCGTTGGCTTAGGGCGGTGCGTGAGGGCGGGGGGCCGCCCGGCCGGTCACCAGCTCAGGCTGGACTGCTTGGCCGTGAGCTTGCTGCCGCGCTGGCCGCTGCCCGCGGCCACCGCCGCGTCGATCTGGCGGAACTTCGGGAAGGCCTTGAACAGGCCGATCTCGACACCCTTCAGCGCCGCCGGGTTGGCGCACTGGAAACGCACCGTGGCCTCCAGGTCGGCATGCCCGTCGCTGCCCTTGGCAGCGGGCGTGGCGCCGGCAGCGGCGGCGCCGGTCACAGCCAGCAGGGCCGGGTCCAGCACATCGGACGCGAGTTCGGAAGCCTGCGGCGTGCAGTTGGCCGCTGCGGTGGGCGTGAACAACCCGGCCGGTGCATGGAACCGCTGCGCCATCTTGCGCACGGCTTCGCGTTCGGCGTTGGTGCGGGGTGCCCGTTCGAAGCTCAGCAGGTTGTCGAGCGGGCTTTCCAGGGTGATTTCGAGCGCGTTGCCATCCACTGCCACCGCCAGCTTGGCCACGCCGTGCTGGTGGGCACCGTGTTTGTGACCCGGGCCCTGGGCCTGGGCGCGGCCGATGCAGAAGGGGATGAGGGCCGCGCAGGCCAGGGTCACAGCGAAAGAATGGCGGTTCATCGGGCGTTTTCCGGGCAGGCGGCACAGCGGCCATACAGGGTGAGTTCGTGGCGTTCGACGGTGAAGCCCGGCGGCGCCATGCGCGCCAGGTTGCCCGGGCACTGGTGCACGTCGTAGACGCGTGCGCAGGCCGTGCACTGGAAATGGTGGTGATGCTTCAGGTGGGCGATCTCGTAGCGCGGGCTGTCGCCGGGCAGGGTCACGGGCGTGACCTCGTGCGCGTCGACCAGCAGCTTCAGGTTGCGGTAGACGGTGGCCAGGCCCAGGGCTGGCACATCGGCCTGCGCGGCCTCGAGCACTTCCTGCGGCGACAGCGGGCGCCGGGCCTGTTCGATGGCGCTGCGGATCGCGCTGCGCTGGCGGGTGGATCGTTCCATGACATGAACCGTGTGAGTCACCAGGACCTGATCATCGCATGCTACGATAATGAGAAGCCGTTTGCATTAAAACCGTCGCCCCATGAACATGCCCTGCCTGCCAAAACCCGATCGCCGACCCTATCGTCCGGGCTTGCTGATGTGGAGCGCCGGCCAGCGCCTGACCGCCGCGACGGCCGTGCTGACGGCGCTGTGGCTGGCCGTGGCCTGGGCGATGGCTGCCTGACCATGAACCACGCCGCCATCACCCTGCACCAGCTGCATCTGTCCTGGCGCCAGCAGCCGGCGGTGCGTGATCTGTCCGGCAGCTTCACCGCGGGCTCGTTGACTGCCGTGATCGGCCCCAACGGCGGCGGAAAGTCCAGCCTGATGGCCGCACTGACCGGCCAGCCTGCTCCGCAGCACGGGCGGGTTCATCTGTCGCCTTCGCTGCTGGGCCGCATGGCCTACCTGCCGCAGGTCTCGCAGATCGATCGCAGGTTCCCAGTGCGTGTGCTCGACGTGGTAATGCTGGGCCACTGGGGCCGTCAGGGCGCTTGGCGCGCCGCGACCCGGGCGCGCGGCGAGCAGGCCCGCCAGGCCCTGGCCACGGTGGGCCTGGCCGGCCTGGAAGGGCGCAGCCTGAGCGAGCTGTCCATCGGCCAGTTCCAGCGGGTGCTGTTCGCCCGGCTGCTGCTGCAGGACGCGCCACTCATCCTGCTCGACGAGCCCTTTGCCGCGGTCGACGCCCACACCACCGCCGACCTGCTGGCCGTGATCCGCCGTTGGCACGACGAAGCCCGCACCGTCGTGGCCGTACTGCACGACCTGGACGCCGTGCGCCGCCACTTCCCGCAGACCCTGCTGCTGGCGCGCGAGCCCGTGGCCTGGGGCCCCACGAACGAAGTGCTGACCCCCGCGCACCTGCTGCGTGCACGTCATCTGTCCGAGCGTTGGGACCAGCGCATGCCCTGGGCGGCCGACCAGCTGACCGCGGCGTGAACGCCGACCCCTCCCCGCTGCAGGCGGCGTTTTCGCTGCACGGTTTCTTTGTCCAGCCCTTCGTCGAATTCGGTTTCATGCGGCGCGCGCTGGTGGATTGCGGGGCGCTGGCCATCGGCTGCGGCCCGGTGGGCACGCTGCTGGTGTTGCGCCGCATGAGCCTGGTGGGCGACGCCATGGCCCACGCGCTGCTGCCGGGCGCGGCCATTGCCTTCATCGTGTTCGGGCTGTCGCTGTCGGCCATGAGCCTGGGTGCCTTCGTCGCGGCCCTGCTCGTGGCCGCGCTGGCTGGCGGGGTGGCCCGCGTCACCCAGCAGCGCGAGGATGCCAGCTTCGCGGCCTTCTACCTGATCGCGCTGGCCGGCGGGGTGATGCTGATGTCCACCCACGGCAGCAGCGTCGACCTGATGCGGGTGCTGTTCGGCAGCGTGCTGGCGGTGGACGACGCCGCGCTGCTGCTCGTGGCAGGGGTCGGCAGCGCCAGCCTGCTGGTGCTGGCTGCCGTGTGGCGCCCGCTCGTGGTGGAGTGTTTCGACCCGGGCTTCCTGCGCCAGATGGCGGGCGGCCGGGCCCTGGGGGGCTGGCTGCACCAGCTGTTCCTGGTGCTGCTGGTGGCCAACCTGGTGGCCGGCTTCCAGGCCCTGGGCACGCTGATGGCCGTGGGCCTGCTGATGCTGCCGGCCATTGCCGCGCGCTGCTGGTCGCAAGACCTCACGCGCATCGCACTGCTGGCCAGCGCGCTGGCGGCGGCCTGCGGCTACGGCGGTCTGCTGCTGTCCTTCCACGCCGGGCTGCCTTCGGGCCCGGCCATCGTGCTGCTGGCCGGTGCGGTGTATCTGGTCTCACTGTGCCTGGGTTCGCGCGACAGCCTGCGCGCCCGCCGGGTCCGGGCGCCATTGCAGGGTTCGCCATCGACATGACACTTTCGACATCGCGTCGCAGGGCGCTCGTGACCCTGGCCATGCTGGGCGGCCTGCCGGACCGGCTGCGGGCCCAGGCCGATTCGCTGCGGCCGTCGGCCGAACCGCTGCGCATCGTGGCCAGCTTTTCGCTGCTGGCCGACATGGCGCAGCAGGTGGGCGGCAGCGCCGTGCAGGTGACGGCCCTGGTCGGCCCCGACGCCGATGCCCACGTGTTCACGCCCACGCCACTCGACGTGCGACGCCTCGCCCAGGCCGACTTGGTCATCGTCAACGGCCTGGGCTTCGAAGGCTGGCTCGACCGGCTGGTGCGCGCCGCCGGCTATCGCGGCACCGTGGTGGCGGCCACCGCCGGCATCACCCCGCGCCAGGGCGGCCGCCATGCCGATCCGCACGCCTGGCAGAGCCTGGTGCATGCCCAGCGCTATGTCGAGAACATCCGCGCCGCGATCGTGCAGGCGCGGCCCTCGACGGCACCCCAGGTGAACGCCCGCGCCGCAGCCTACACACGCGAGCTCGCGGCGCTGGACGCGTCGATCCGCACGCGGCTGGCCGCGGTTCCGGCCGAAGACCGCCACGTCATGACCTCGCACGACGCCTTCGGCTACTTCGCCGAGGCCTACGGCCTGCGCTTTCGTTCAGCCCAGGGCTGGAACACGGCCGGCGAGGCCTCGGCCGGCGACGTGGCGAAACTGGTGCGCCTGCTGAAGACGCAGCGGGTGCGCGCGCTCTTCGTCGAGAACATCAACGACCCGCGCCTGGTCGAGCGCATCGCGCAGGAAACCGGGGCGCGCGTGGGCGGCACCCTGTACAGCGACGCACTGTCCGCACCCGGCACCCCTGCGGGCACCTATCTGGGCATGATGAAGCACAACGCCGACAGCCTGCTCGCTGCGCTTGCGCCAGCCACCGCGCGTTGAAACGTTCAGCCGCCCGCCAGGGCGGTTGGCGGCGATGAGTCGGTGGTCAAGCTCTCGTCGGCCGCGTCCTGCAGGTGCCGGCCGAACACCGTACCCACGTCCACCCGGGCCTGCAGCTTGGTGCAGAGCAGGAAGCTGCCGGCGAACTTGCGCTGCAGGAACATCAGGTCGGCCGGCGGCGTGCGTGCAAAGCCGCCGCCGTCCATGACCTGCGCCCGGCCCTGCTCGAAGACGGTGCCCACCAAGGTCGAACGGCCGAAGTCGTAAGGCCCGACATGGCGCAACGGCTCGCCCGACACGCGCATCAGCTCGATGACCGCCCGCGTCTGCTCGGGCGGGTCGGCGGCATGCGTGAAGCCGGCACGCCTTGCCGCCGCTTCGAGCCGCGGGCGGTCGTCGTGCTTCAAGGCCAGGCCCAGTTCGCGAAGCTCGTCCACGCGTGAAGCCGACACCGCCTCGGTGGCGCCGAAGTCGAGCAGGGCGATGCGGCGCGTGAGCGGGTCGTAGAGGTAGTTGCCGATGTTCGGGTCGGTCTGCACCAGGCGCATCTCGAAGAATTCACGCACCGAGAGTCGGCACAGGGCGACGGCAATGTGGTCGCGCTCGGCTTGCGGCCTGGCGCTGCCCACCCATTCGGCCACTGGCCGACCGGTGGCGAACTCGGTGGCCATGATGTGCGGCGTGCAGTGTTCCGGCACCAGGGCCGGCACCCACAGCACCGGGTCGCTGCCCAGCCGGCTGCGGTAGTCGTCGAGATGGGCGGCCTCGCGTGCGTAGTCGGTCTCCAGCAGCAGCTGTTCGCGCACGCGCGCCAGCAGCGGCGCCACGTCCAGATGGCCGGGCACCAGGCCCGGGGTGCGCAGCAGCAGGCCGATGTTGGCCACGTCGCTGGCGATGCTTTCGCGCACGCCGGGGTACTGGATCTTCAGCGCCAGCACGCGCCCGTCGTGGGTCTCGGCCCGATGCACCTGGCCGATGCTGGCGGCGGCCACCGGTGCGAAGCTCAGGCGCTTGAATCGCTGGTGCCAGGCCGCGCCGTACTCGCGCTCGAGCACCTCGGTCAGCTGGGTGGCGGGCATGTGGTGGGCCTGGTCGCGCAGTCCGGCCAGAAGCTCGGCGAACTCCGCGGGCAGCACACCATGGCCGTCCATCGACATCAGCTGACCCAGCTTCATCGCCGCGCCGCGCAGCGTGCTCAGGCGTTCGGCCAGGCGGCGCGCATTGGCGGGGGTGAGCATCAGCTCGTGCAGCGCCGGACGCTCGCCCCGCGCCAGCTGCTGCAGCCCGCCCGCTGCAGCACTGGCCGCCATCTCGCCCACCGCGCGGCCCAGGTGCAGCAGCCGGCGGGTGCGGCCTTGCGGCACGGCCAGCGCTGCGCGTGGCGTCTGGGGTCCGGTTTCGTAGTCGACAGGCATGGTCAGGATTGAACCGCAGAACCCGCGCCGACGCTGCCGCTGCGGCATGCAGGATGCGGTCTCGTCCGACAGCCGGCACGATTCCTGCCGGCTAAGCTGAGCGCATCTTTGGAGATCCCCATGCACATCCGCTTCGGCTACGAGCTGCTGTACGACTGCCCACAGCCGACCCCGATGATCCTGATGCTGAACGTGCACTACTCGCGCACTTCAGACCTCGTGGAGCCCGACCACCTGATGCTTTCGCCTTCGATGCCCGTCTCGGGCTATCGCGACAGTTTCGGCAACTGGTGCACCCGCATCGTGGCCCCGAGCGGACGCACCCGCATCACCACCAACGCGCTCATCCACGACCAAGGGCTGCTCGAACCCGTGGTGCCACAGGCCGTGCAGACGCCGGTCGAATACCTGCCCGAGGAAACGCTGGTGTACCTGCTGGGCAGCCGGTATTGCGAAACCGAACGTCTCCTGCCCACGGCTTGGGAGCTGTTCGGCCACGCAGCCACCGGTTGGGGCCGGGTCCAGACCATCTGCGACTATGTTCACCAGCACATCCGCTTCGGCTACGAGCACGCCAGGCCTTCGAAGACGGCCTACGAGGCCTGGCACGAGCGTGCAGGCGTGTGCCGCGACTACGCGCACCTGGCCATCGCGTTCTGCCGTTGCCTGAACATTCCGGCGCGTTACTGCACCGGCTACCTCGGCGACATCGGCGTGCCGCCCGTGGCCGCGCCGATGGACTTCGCCGGCTGGTTCGAAGCCTGGCTGGACGGCCGCTGGTACACCTTCGACGCCCGCAACAACACGCCCCGCATCGGTCGAATCTTGATGGCGCGTGGCCGCGACGCGGCGGACGTGGCCATCAGCACCAGCTTCGGCCCCAACACGCTGGCCGGATTCAAGGTCTGGACCGACCAGGTGCACGCCTTCTGAGCCCAGGCAGGCGGTTCACGCCGACCCTTGCAGGTCGTCGGCGATCGGCACGCTGGCCAGCACCGCCAGCAGCAGCGCGATCGGCAGGGTGGCGGCGTAGCTGAGCCACTGGAACGACAGTGCACCGGCCAGTCCGCCACCGGCAAAGCAGGCCAGGAGCGCGGCGTGCAGCTTCAGGCGTTCGCGGTCGGCCTGCACGAAGTCGGGCGCGGCCGGCGCCACCTGCCGGTTCCAGTAGATCAGCCGGCCGAGCTCGATGCCCAGGTCGGTGATCACGCCCGTCATGTGGGTGGTGCGCACCGTGGCGGTCGAGATCTTAGTCACCAGCGCGTTCTGCAAGCCCATGATGAAGCACAGCAGGGTCACCGTGGCCGGCACCAGCAGCGTGGTGTGGAGCGAGAGCGAGGCGCCGAGCACGCCGAAGGCCAGAAGCAGCACGGCTTCGAGCAGCAGGCTGAGCGCATATTCGCTGTGCATCCGGCGCTGGCGCGCCCAGTTCACCAGCAGCGTGGTGGTGACCGCCCCGGCCATGAAGGTGAACACCAGGCCGACGCCCGCCAGGGCCAGGCCCACGCGGCCGAGCGCCAGGTCGTCGGCCACGCCCGACACGATGCCCGTCATGTGCGAGGTGTAGCGCTGGATGGCGAGGAAGCCGCCGGCGTTGATGGCACCGGCCACGAAGGCCAGCAGCAGCCCGAGCTGGCGGTTGGCGCGCGGTGTGCGTTCGCGCCCGGTCAGGTCGCGCAGGGTCTGTCTTGGCATCGTGCAGCATAGCGGCCGCAGCTTCCTAGACTTGGCGCCGGAACACGATCATGTGCTGCCAGGGCAGCGTGTTCACCGTGCGCTGCCACACCAGCGGGTGCACCTCGGCTTCGCGTCGCACCTGAGCCTCGCTCATCTTGTGCAGCTGCTTGATGGGCACCTTCCAGTCTTCGGCGCGGTACTCGACGAAGACCATCAGCCCGCCGGGCTTGAGCGACGCGACCACGCTCGCCAGGACCTCGTGCGGGAAGGCGAGCTCGTGATAGACGTCGACCATGATGGCGAGGTCGACGCTGGCGGGCAGCAGCCTGACGTCGGCCTCGCCCCCCAGGCGCGGCTCGATCTGCGTCAGACCGCTGCGCTGCGCCAGTTGCTGCAGCATGCGCACCATCTCGGGTTGAACGTCGACGGCCAGCACCTTGCCCCGGGGCCCGACCACCGTGGCCATGCGTCGCGACAGGTAGCCCGTGCCTGCACCGATGTCGGCCACCACCAGGCCCGGCTTCAGGGCCAATGCCTCCAGCAGCAGGTCGGTGCGCTCTTCGCGTTCGCGTTCCTGTCGTTCCAGCCAGGCCGCGCCCTGCCAGCCCATCACGGCCGAGATCTCCCGACCCATGTAGCGTTTACCGATGCCGTCGGGGCTGGCGGGGCCGGTGGTGTAGCGCGCAGCGTTGTCCTGGGCTGCAGCCCAGGGCCATGCCGTCATCAGCAGGCTTGCAGCCAGCAGACGGCGACGTGTGGCTGCGCGGGTCGGTCGATCGGCGGGGTGGGCGGTCATGTGGACAGCTGTTGCTCCAGCGTGCCAGACGCGAGATTGCGCAGGGTTCGAACGCTGTGTTCAGCTTATTGCAACGTGGGCCACTCCGCTGGCGCAAGGGTGCCGGCGACCCTGAAACGACCGGCTTTTGACAGCGTGCTGAGTTGAAGAAATTCGGAAATGGAGGGAACAAGCCTGCCGGCGCCGCATCCGACAACGCAGGCCGCTCCTACGAGATCCTGTGAGAACTGTCCAGCGGTTCAACCCTTTGTTTTCGCACCCATCAACCCTAATACTTGAAGGACACACCATGCATACCAAAACCATCCTGACCAGCCTCGCCGCGTTTGCCTTTGCAGCCTGCGCGGGCGCCGCCACCGCCGCTTCCATGGGCGATGCCGACCCCGGGTATCCGGGGCAGGCCAATGGGCCGGTCGACATGTCGAATTCCACTGCCAAGAGCCAGCCGCGTTCTGGCGCCACGCGCATCGGCGCGGCGCAAACCCAGGGAGAAGCCAAGACCCGTGCACAGGTGAAGGCCGAAACGCTGGAAGCCATCCGCGTGGGTGCCATGAATCGCGGCGAACGCTTCGTGTTCCCGACCGCGCAGCAACTCGACAGCATCGAACAGGCCGGCCTGCGTGCGCTGGAACCTGCGGTGGCCGCCACGCGCGGCTCGGCCGTCGCCAACTGACGGCCTGGTCGGCCTGAAGCCAGGCCGATCAAAAAAGGGCCCGCGAACGCGGGCCCCCAAACACCCTTACTCGGACAGCAGGACGCCGTCGGCCACCGGCGGCGGTGCCACCGAGTCGATCAGGACGATGAAACCGCCACTGACCGCTGCCAGTTCGGCAATGCTCAGTTCGCGGATTTCACCTTGAACCACGGGGCTGACAGCCTGGGCAGCAGAACTTTTCTCGAAAGGCATGTGAACTCCTGTTGTGTGAGTAACCACCTCGGATGAGGCGTGCCGACGTTAACGGCTGTCGATCACGGCGCCATCTGTAGAGCCTTACAGGCGTCGGAGACAAACGACGTGCCTGCCCAGGCTGTGATTTCACACAGGGCGTTCAGCCCGCCAGACGCACCGCCAGGCGTTGCCACAGCGGGCGTTGGCGCCAGGCCTGGCAGGCGCGCTCGGCGAAGTCACGGCCGCGCGGTGTCAGCCGGTAGTAGCTGGCGTGGCAGAAACCTTCCGGGTTGTCGTACTCGTCGATCAGACCAAAGCGCAGCAGCGGCTCGTAGGACCGGTAGAGCAGGCCTCCGTCGAGGATGCAGCCGCCTGCGGGGTCGCCCACCTTCACCAGCACATGGCCTCGCCGCAGGCGGTCCAGGGCGTCGACGAATTCCGCTCGGTCGGGAATGAGGATGGGGTCGGACATGGCTCGAAGGCTTTCTTCGGCCAGAGGGTTCGGCCGCTGATGACTGCAGTATCGGCAGGCCTCGCCGATTCCCAAGCCAGAAAAATGCTGCGCTGAGAAGCCAGTTCGAGCAATGAGCGGGTCTCGGTGGACAAGTGCTCATGCCGGCGGCAACCTTGCGACCATGAACACTCCCGACCCCGTTTCCGCGCACGGCCCCCTGTCGGGTCTGAAAGTCCTCGAACTCGGCCAGCTCATCGCCGGGCCCTTCGCAGCCCGGACCCTGGCCGACTTCGGCGCTGAAGTCCTGAAGATCGAACCGCCGGACAGCGGCGACCCGCTGCGCCAGTGGCGCCTGCTGAAGGACGGCACCTCCGTCTGGTGGCAGGTGCAGTCGCGTAACAAGCACAGTCTCGCGCTCGACCTGAAGGACCCCGAGGCGGCGGACGCGGTACGCCGCCTGGCGCTGGAGGCCGACGTGCTGGTCGAAAACTTCCGCCCGGGTGCGATGGAAGGTTTCGGGCTCGACCCGGCGCAACTGCTGGCCGCCAATCCGCGCCTGATCGTGCTGCGCATCAGCGGCTATGGCCAGACCGGCCCCTATCGCGACAAGCCCGGCTTCGGCGTCGTCGCCGAGGCCATGGGCGGCCTGCGCCACCTGACCGCCGAGCCCGGCCGCACGCCGGTGCGCGTGGGCGTGAGCATCGGCGACACGCTGGCGGCCCTGCACGGCGTCATCGGCGTGCTGACGTGCCTGCACGAGCGAGAGCGCAGCGGCCGCGGCCAGATCGTCGATGTCGCCCTGTACGAGGCCGTCTTCAACTGCATGGAGAGCCTGCTGCCCGAATACAGCGCCTTCGGCGCGGTGCGCGGGCCGGCCGGCAGCGCGCTGCCGGGCATCGCACCCAGCAACGCCTACCGCTGCCTGGACGGGCACGCGCTCGTGGCCGGCAATGGCGACAGCATCTACAGGCGCCTGATGGCCGTGGTGCAGCGCCCCGACCTCGCGGCCGACCCGGAGCTGGCCGGCAACACCGGCCGCGTCGCGCGTGTCGACGAGATCGATGCGGCCATCGAGGCCTGGACCCAAAGCCGCACCGTGGCCCAGGTGCTGGCCGCACTGGACGAGGCCAGCGTGCCCGCCGGGCGCATCTACACCGTGGCCGACATCGCGGCCGACCCGCATTACCAGGCGCGCGGCATGCTGCAGCAGGTGTCGATGAGCGACGGCAGCCTGCTCACCGTGCCCGGCATCGTGCCCAAGCTCTCGCGCACGCCGGGCGGGCATTGGCGCAATGCGCCCGCGCTCGGGCAGGACAACGCGGCGGTCCTCGGCCGGATCGGCATGAGCGCAAGCCCGCCCGACCAGGGCGACCCGAAACGCGCATAAGCTTCGCCCATGAACAGCCTGATCGATGTCAGCCACGATCCCGCCCTGCGCAGCTGGGTGCCGTCCGCCAACGCGCCGGACACCGACTTCCCCGTGCAGAACCTGCCGCTCGGGCGCTTCCGGCCGCTGGCCTTGATGGGCTCGAATCGCGAAGACCCTTCCTGGCGCGTCGGCGTGGCCATCGGCGAAGAGGTGCTCGACCTGCGGCTGGCCCATCGGCAGTGCCCCTGGCCGGAAGAGATCTACCCCTTGCTGGAACTGCTGGCCGAAGGCGAACTGGCGGCCTTCGTGGCCTTGGGCCGGCCGGCCTGGCGCCAGCTGCGCGAGGCCCTGTCGGCGGCGCTGGCCGAAGACAGCGACCAGGCGCCTTTTCTCGAGCTTTGCCTGCATCCGCAGACGCGCGTCGAGATGAGCCTGCCACTGGCCCCGCGCGACTACACCGACTTCTACGCCGGCATCCACCACGCCGTCACCGTGGGCAAGCTGATGCGGCCCGACAACCCGCTGCTGCCGAACTACAAGTGGGTGCCCATCGGCTACCACGGCCGTGCCTCGTCGGTCGGCCTGGGTGGGGGCGTGCGCCGGCCGCGCGGCCAGGTGAAGACCTCGGCGGAGGCGCCTCCCCGCTATGCGCCTTGCCGCCGGCTCGACTACGAGCTGGAGCTGGGCCTGTGGGTGGGCGTGGGCAACGAGCTCGGCCATCCGGTGCCGATGGCGGTCGCAGAAGACCACCTCTATGGCGTGAGCCTGCTCAACGACTGGTCGGCGCGCGACATGCAGGCCTGGGAATATCAGCCGCTCGGGCCCTTCCTGGCCAAGAGCTTTGCCACCAGCGTCTCGCCCTGGCTCGTCAGCCTCGACGCGCTGGCCCCGTTCCGGCGGCCGCCGCTGCGTCCCGCCGGCGACCCCGACCCGCTGCCCCACCTGGACAGCGCCTTCAACCGCGCTTTCGGTGCCATCGACATGACGCTGGAAGTCTGGCTGCAGACGGCGCGCATGCGCGAACTCGGGCTGCCTGCGGTGCGGCTGTCGCAGAGCAATGCGCTCGACGCCTACTGGACGCCGGCGCAGCTGCTCGCCCACCACACCAGCAACGGCTGCAACCTGGCCACCGGCGACCTGCTGGGCACGGGCACGCTCAGCGGTCCGGCGGCCGGGCAGGGCGGCAGCCTGCTCGAACTGTCGCTGGGCGGCAAGCAGGCGCTGACGCTGACGGGCAGCGACGAGACCCGCAGCTTCCTGGAAGACGGCGACACCGTGACGCTGCGCGCCTACTGCCAGGCACCGGGCGCGGTGCGCATCGGGCTCGGGCAGGTCAGCGGCACGGTGCTGCCGGCCTTGTGAACGCAGACTGAGCGGGTGTGATTTGACCGCCTGCAGGGCGGCTGTTCTGCCGATCGCATCGGCTGCGGGCCCGAACAATCGGGCCCACCATGGACGAGCTGCGACCTGACGAGCTGGCCGCTGTCGTTGCGGCCTGGCATAACCGGCACCCGCTGGCGCGGCGCATCACGCCAGCACAGGTGCAGGGCATCGGCTGGGTCGCCTTGCCTTTTGCACAGCGGCCCGGTGCCGCGCCCTGGGCGGCACCCGCAGGCGGTCTGCCCCTTCTGGTCACCCCGCTGGACGCAGCGCCCGGCGCAGCCTCCGAAGGCGGCGGC
>JANOBX010000218.1:0-2800 GCA_031411875.1 Burkholderiales bacterium
GCTCCTCGGCGCCTCAGATGCGCGCCACAGCCAGCCCCAGCCCACCTTTGCAACCACCGTGCTTTGCGTTCCCTGGTGGCGCGCCGACACGGTGGCGAGGCTGGGTGAGCCGGGTGGCCCCTGGAGCGAAGTCAAGGAGGAGCCTGCGCCCGGTCAGGTGCCCCAGGCACCTGAGCGGGCGCGGGCGGGGGACATGAGCGGAAGGGGCCACACGGCTCGCCCAGCCCCAGGGGACCAAACCGGAGTGCGACGTCCGCAAAAGGCGCGGCAGCGTCAGTCCGACCCGTGGAATAGTCTTGCCAGGCGTCGGCTGTTGCCTGCCAAGCCACTGTTTGCATCAACCCGGCTTGGGGCCCAGACGCGGGGGCGGGGGCGGGCAAGGCGCCGCCTAGAATCCGGGCGATGCAAACCCTGTGGATCGTGCTGGCCTTGCTGGGGGCGTACCTCATCGGGTCGTTGTCGTTTGCCGTCATCTTCAGCCGGGCCATGGGCCTGGCCGACCCGCGCAGCTACGGCAGCAAGAATCCCGGCGCGACCAACGTGCTGCGTTCTGGCAACCGCAAGGCCGCGCTGCTGACGCTGGCCTTCGATGCGCTGAAGGGTTACGTGCCGGTCCTGCTGTGCCTGCTGTACGGGCCACCGCTGGGTCTGGGCGCCACCACGGCTGCCTTTGTCGGCCTGGCAGCATTTATCGGCCACCTGTATCCGGTCTTCTTCCGTTTCCAGGGCGGCAAGGGCGTGGCCACGGCGGCCGGCGTGCTGATGGCCGTCAATCCGCTGCTCGGGCTGGCCACGTTGGTCAGTTTTGTCCTGATCCTGGCCTTCAGCCGCTATGTGTCACTGGCGTCGATCGTGGCCGCAGTGTTCGCACCGTTCTACCAGGCGCTGATCTGGGGCCCGGGCCTGTCGCTGCTGGCCTTGGCAGGCATGAGCCTGCTTCTCGTCTGGCGCCACGAGGGCAATATCCGCAAGCTTCTGGCGGGCACCGAAAACCGCCTCGGCAGCAAGGCCGCCACCGCTTCGACGGGTTCCAAGCCCGTGAACGCGCATCCCAATCGCAAAGGACATTCCTGATGGTTCAGAGATTCGACGTCGGCACCCGCCTGTCCGAGATGGCCGTGCACAACGGCGTGTGTTACCTCGCCGGCCAGGTCGCCGCCGACGGCTCGCAGGACATCACCGGCCAGACGCGGCAGGTGCTCGCCGCCATCGACGCCCTGCTGGCCCGCGCCGGCACCGACAAGCGCAAGGTCCTGATGTGCCAGATCTACATCAAGGACTTGGCCGACTTCCCGGCCTTGAATGCCGTCTGGGAGGCCTGGGTGCCGGCCGGCAACGCGCCTCCGCGAGCCACCGTGCAGGCCCATCTCGCCAAGCCCGAGTGGCGGGTGGAGATGGTGGTGACGGCAGCGCTGTGAACACGGAAACGGCCACCGGGCGCGCCCCGATCTCGCGCTGGTCCCTCCTGGGGCTGGGCGCCTTGCTCTTTGCGGTGAGCACGGTGCAGACCTGGTGGGCCGACCGCTACGACAACCGTCTGGGCGACAGCGTCGCGGCCATGGCCGCGCCCGGCGACATCCGCATGCTGTCGTCGGAAACCTGCGCCATCTGCCAGCTGGCGCGGCAGTGGCTGGTGGAGCACGAGGTCGCGTTCAGCGAATGCCTCGTCGAGCGCGACCCCGTGTGCCGCGCAGACCACGCCGCCACCGGCGCGCCTGGCACACCAGTGTTCGTGGTTCGCGGTCAAAACCTGGTGGGCTTCAGCGCCGAAGCGTTGAAGCAGGCGCTGGAACGCACACCGGCGCGCACAGCGCCGTCACAGAACCTCTGAGGCGAAGTCCGCCAGGCGCGAACGTTCGCCGCGCGCCAGCGTGATGTGGCCGCCGTGCGGCCAGCCCTTGAAGCGGTCGACCGCAAAGGTCAGGCCGCTGCTGCCTTCGGTGAGGTAGGGCGTGTCGATCTGCGCCAGGTTGCCCAGGCAGACGATCTTCGTGCCCGGGCCGGCCCGAGTGATCAGCGTCTTCATCTGCTTGGGTGTGAGGTTCTGGGCCTCGTCGATGATGACGAACTTGTTCAGGAAGGTGCGCCCGCGCATGAAGTTCAGGCTCTTGATCTTGATCTTGCTGCGCACCAGGTCGTTGGTGGCGGCGCGGCCCCATTCGCCGGCGCTGGCGTCGGTGCGGGCCAGCACTTCCAGGTTGTCGTCGAGCGCGCCCATCCACGGGCCCATCTTCTCTTCTTCGTTGCCGGGCAGGAAGCCGATGTCGTCGCCCACCGGCACGGTCACGCGGGTGACGATGATCTCGGTGTAGCGGCGGTCGTCGAGCACCTGGCTCAGGCCGGCGGCCAGGGTCATCAGCGTCTTGCCCGTGCCCGCAGTGCCGGTGAGGGTGATGAAGTCGCAGTCCGGGTCCATCAGCAGGTTCAGCGCGAAGTTCTGTTCACGGTTGCGCGCCGTCACGCCCCACACCGAGTTCTTCGCGTGGGTGTACTCGCGCAGCGTCTTCAGCACCGCGGTCTTGCCGGTGATCTCGGTCACCCGGGCATACAGCGGAATGGCGCCGGGTGTTTCCAGGTACACGAACTGATTGATCAGCAGGCTGGGCACCAGCGGGCCGCTGATGCGATAGTACGTGAAGCCGCCCTGCTGCCAGCTCTCCATGGTCTTGCCATGGCGCTCCCAGAAATCGGCCGGCAGTGCCAGCACGCCGGTGTAGAGCAGGTCGCCGTCTTCCAGCGTCTTGTCGTTGAAGTAGTCCTCGGCCGGCAGGCCCAGGGCGCGCGCCTTGACGCGCATGTT
>JANOBX010000219.1:0-7159 GCA_031411875.1 Burkholderiales bacterium
TACGGGCGCTTGTCGCGACACCCAAGCAGCCCGAGCGCGGAATCAGAGTTGCTGAGGTTCATCGCTAATCAGGAAGTTTCTTGGATGAGAAAGACACTTCCCTCTGAGCCGAAGTCCAGCGTCTCGGCGGAACATCGAGCCACACCCGATGGCGCTGTCCCCGGCACTGAACCGCCAGCCAGAGCACCGCGCCTGCTGGACCGCGTCAGGACCGAAATTCGATTCCGACACTACTCTATCCGCACCGAGACGGCTTATGTCGAATGGGTGCGGCGATTCGTGCTCTTCCACGGCAAGCGTCATCCCCGTGACATGGGTGCCGACGAGGTGGCCAGGTTTCTCTCTTATCTGGCCGTCGAACGCGACGTGTCGCCATCGACGCAGGGGCAGGCCAAGTCGGCCTTGCTCTTCCTCTACCGCATTGTGCTGAACCTGAACCTGCCTTGGTTGGACGAGATCGTCGCCGCGCGCAACCTTCGGCGGCTGCCCGTCGTGCTCACGCCCAGCGAGGTGCGCAAGCTGTTGGCTGAAATGAGCGGCAGCGCCGGTCTGGTGGCCTCGCTGTTGTATGGCACGGGCATGAGGCTGCTGGAAGGTCTGCGATTGCGCGTGAAGGATCTCGAATTCGAGCGCCGTGAAGTGCTCGTGCGCAACGGCAAAGGCGGCAAGGACCGGGTCACCGTTCTGCCGGAAAATCTCGTCCTGCTGTTGCAGCAGCAAGTGGCGATGGTCCGTGCGCTGCACCAGCGCGACCTTCACGAAGGCTTTGGCACGGTGTGGTTGCCGCACGCCCTGGCGGCCAAGTACCCCAGCGCCTCCCGTGCCGTCGGCTGGCAGTGGGTCTTTCCCAGCTCCAAACGTTCGGCGGATCCGCGTAGCCCTGCCGTCCATCGTCATCATCTGGGTGAGACTTCCATCCAGAAGACCATGAGCGTCGCCGCCAAGCGCGCCGGCATCCACAAGCCCTGCTCGCCTCACATCCTGCGCCACTCGTTCGCCACGCACCTGCTGCAGGCCGGCCATGACATCCGGACCATTCAGGAGCTTCTGGGCCACAGCGACGTGTCAACCACCATGATCTACACCCACGTCCTGAATCGCGGCGGCCGCGGCATCCGCAGCCCGCTGGATCAGATCTAGCGGTGGCTGGCCGCAGCCACGCTAGCCCTCCAGACCGTCGAACAGCCAGACGTCGACCCACCCGCCCGCCGGGATCGACCCCTGCTCGTGGCCGATCACGATCAGCGCGTTGGCCTGGCTCATGCTGCGCAGGATGCCGGCGCCCTGCGACCCCGTCACCTGCACCTGCCATTGGCCGTCGTCGCCGCGGCTGACCAGGCCGCGCTGCAGTTCGGTGCGTCCAGGGCGTTTGCGGATGCCCTGCAGGCAACGCGCCTGCAGCACCGGCAACGGGTCGGCCTCGGCCCCGGCCAGCTGCAGCAGGGCGCTGCGCACCAAGGCATAGAAGGTCACCAGCGCTGCCACCGGGTTGCCCGGCAGTGCGAACAGCCAGCTGCTGCGTCCGGCCGACTGCACCGGCCCGAAGGCGAAGGGTCGGCCGGGCCGCATGGCCACTTTCCAGAACGTCACTTCGCCCATCCGGGCCAACAGATCCCGCGTGTGGTCGGCGTCGCCGGCGCTGACACCGCCGCTGGTCAGCACCGCGTCGGCGCCGGCTACTGCCGCTTCCAGCGTGGCCTGCAGGGCCGCGGGGTCGTCTCGCACGACGCCCAGGTCGAGCACGTCCATGCCCAGGCGCTGCAGCGCGCCCATCAGCGCGTAGCGGTTGCTGTCGTAGACGCAACCCGGGTCCAGCGTCTGGCCCAGGCTGCGCAGTTCGTCGCCGGTGGAGAACACGGCCACGCGCAGCCGCGGCCGCACCGGCACGCTGGCGATGCCCAGCGAGGCGATCAGCCCCAGGTCGGCCGGGCGCAACACGCGGCCGGCCTGCACCGCCGGCTTGTCCCGCGCCAGGTCCTCGCCGCGGCGGCGCCGGTTCTCGCCCGGTTGCAGCACGCCAGGGGCGATGTGCACCAGGCCGCTGGCAGGTTCACCGTCCACGCTGCACAGTTCGATGGGCACCACCGTGTCCAGGCCGGCGGGCATCACCGCGCCGGTCATGATGCGCACACACTCGCCTTCGGCCACCCGGCCTGAAAACGGCGGGCCGGCGAACACCGTGCCCACCGCACGCAGCTGCAACGGCTCGCTCGCGGCCAGCGCGGCGCCGGCGAAGGCATAGCCGTCCATGGCCGAATTGTCGTGCGCCGGCACGTCGATGGGCGACAGGATGTCGGCTGCCAGCACCCGGCCCAGTGCGCTGGTCAGCGGCGTGTCTTCCTGGCCGCCCAGCGGGCGCATCGCGGTGGCGATCGCAGCACGGGCTTCGTCCAGGCTGAGCTGGGCGTCGCCAGCGGCAACGGGTGAGGGGCCCAGTGCGGGTTCCGGACGGGTCGAGCCGGGCAGGGAAGGAGCAGGCGCGTTCATGGTGCAATCGTGGGTTTGTATCCGATTCTGCCGTGCCACCCCCGTTGCCCCGTCTCGCGCCCATGCCTTCAGCCCTCTCCCGGTGCCTCCCGTCCCGGTCGACCCATCGGCCGTCCGCAGGTCCGTCTGAAGGTCCGTCTGCACGCCCGCCTGCACGCTCATGAGCACGGTGGTGGACAGCCTGGGGCTGGCGGCGAAGCTGGTGGTGGACGCCGACACCACGCTGCTGGCCATCGTGGGCCTGTCGCTGCAGGTCAGCTTCACGGCCTGCGCGCTGGGGGCCGGAGTGGGCCTGGTGCTGGGCGCCTGGCTGGCGGTGGCGCGGTTTCGGGGTCTGGGCGGGGTGGTGTGGGTTCTGAACACGCTGCTCGCACTGCCTTCGGTGGTGGTGGGGCTGTCGGTCTACCTGCTGCTGTCGCGGGCCGGGCCGCTGGGCAGCCTGGGCATCCTCTTCACGCCGGCGGCGATGGTGGTGGCGCAAAGCCTGCTGGTGGTGCCGCTGATCGCGGCGCTGTCGCGTCGGCTGGTGCTCGATGCCCTGGCCGAGGGTGGCGAGCAGCTGCAGTCGCTGGGCGCCGGGCCGCTGCAGCGCGCGCTGCTGATGCTGGTGCACGAGCGCCTGGCCGTGCTGACGGTGTTGCTCACCGCGTTCGGCCGGGCGATTTCCGAAGTCGGCGCGGTGATGATCGTCGGCGGCAACATCGACGGCGTCACGCGCGTGATGACGACGGCCATCGCCCTGGAGACGAGCAAGGGCGACCTGCCGCTGGCGCTGGCGCTGGGCCTGGTGCTGCTGGGGGTGGTGGGCGTCGTCAACCTGGCCATCGCGGGGCTGCAAGCCCGGGCCGACGCGCGCGGCGCGCCCGGGCCGGCCCCATCGACGCAGTCGACACCGCGCGAGCCACGCCCCGAGCCGGCCTCGGTTCCGACCCGGCAGCCCGGCCCCGAGCTGTTGCAGCTGCAGGGTGCCGGCCTGCGCTTCGGCGCGGTGCAGGCTCTGCAACCCTTGACACTGGCGGTGCGTCGGGGCGAGTGTCTGGCGCTGGTGGGCGCCAACGGTTCCGGCAAGACCAGCCTGTTGCGTCTGCTGCACGGCCTGCTGCCCTGCAGCGAAGGCCGGCGCGTGGCCGTGCCACTGCAACCCGAAGGCCGGCCGCCGGTGGCCGCCATGCTGTTCCAGCGCCCGTTCCTGATGCGCCTTTCGGTGCGCCACAACGTGATGCTCGGGTTGGCGCTGCGCGGCGTGCCGAAGGCCGAGCGCGCGTCGCGCTGCGCCACGGCCTTGTGCAATGTCGGTCTGCAGACCCTGGCCGGGCGCGACGCCCGATCGCTGTCCGGCGGCCAGCAGCAACGCCTGGCGCTGGCGCGCGCCTGGGCCCTGCAACCCGACATCCTATTCCTGGACGAGCCCACCGCCAGCCTGGACCCGAGCTCCAAGCGCGAGGTCGAAGCCTTGATCGCGGACGTGGCCGCCGCCGGGGTGACCCTGGTGATGAGCACGCACAACCTCGGCCAGGTCAAGCGCCTGGCCAGTCGCGTTCTGTACCTGGACCACGGCCGGGTGGTCGTGGACCTGCCTGCCGAGGCCTTCTTCGCGAACGAGCTGCCGGCCGATGCGGCGTCGTTCCTGCGCGGCGAGCTGGCCTGGGGTTGAACCCGGGATTGCGGCCGCTCAGTTCGGCGCGTCGCCCCAGGCCAGCCGCAGATCCCGCTTGAGCACCTTGCCGATGGCGCTGCGCGGCAGTTCGTCGGTGAAGCGCAGTCCCGAAAGCCGCTGGGTCTTACCGACCTGGGCGTTGAGCCATTCGCGCAGCATGTCTGCCGTCACGGCTTGCTCGGGCCGCTTCACCACGAAAGCCACTGGCGTCTCGCCCCAGACGTCCGATGGCACACCCAGCACCGCGCAATCGGCCACTGCAGGGTGGCGCTGCAGCAGCGCTTCGAGGTCGCTGGGGTAGATGTTGAATCCGCCGCTGATGACGACGTCCTTCTTGCGGTCCAGCAACACGAGGAAGCCGTCGGCGTCGAAGCGGCCGACGTCGCCGGTGCGGATGAAGCGCCGGCCGCAGGGTGCGAACCATTCGGCTTCGCGCGTCTTGGCGGGTTGGCCGTGGTAGCCGGTCATCATGGCCGGCGAATGGCCCACCACCTCGCCGGTCTGGCCAATCGGCAGTTCCACGCCGGCCTCGTCGATGAGGCGGATGTCGTGCCCTTCGGCCGGCCGGCCCACGGTGTGCAGCTTGTCGGGGTGGGCGTGGGCTTCCAGGATGCAGGTGCCGCCGCCTTCGGTCATGCCGTAGAACTCGACCAGGCCGCCGGGCCAGCGTGCCAGGGCATCGGCCTTCAGCGTGGCGGGGAAAGGCGCGCTGGTGCAGAACTTCATCTCGAAGGCGCGCAGGTCGGTGGCATCGAAGCCGGGGTGGTCCAGCAGCCGCCGGAACTGCACCGGCACGAGCATCGTGTGCGTGGCCCGGTGCTGCTGCGCCAGAGCCAGGTAGCCGGCCGCGTCGAACCGGCGCATCAGCAGCACCGTGCCGCCGAAGGCCAGGGTGGGGAAGAACACCACCAGCGTGGTGTTGCTGTAAAGCGGTGTGGCCAGCAGCGTCACCGTGCCCGGGCCGTAGCCGTACTTCGCGCCCCGTTGCACGTGTTGCCAGCGCATGCCGTGAGACTGCACGATGCCTTTCGGCGTACCCGTGGTGCCCGACGAGTAGATGATGTTGAACGGGTGCGCGGGCGCGATGTCGAACGGCGTGACTGCGGCGTCTTCAGGCGCCAGCCAGTCGGCCAGCTGGCGACCTGTCGCGCCCTGTTCCAGCGCGATGCAGCGAGGTGCCGCCTCGGCGGGCAGCACCCCCGCGACGCTGGTGTCCACGAAGATCCAACGCGCCTGCGCGTCGCGCAGCATCGACGCCAGCGCCTCGCGGCTGCTGCTGCCGGCCAGCGGCGCCACCACCACCCCGGCGCGCAGCGCGCCGAGGAACAGCGCTGCCTGCAGCGGCGTGCTGTGGCCGCACAGCGCGATGGCTTCGCCAGGCTGGACACCATCGCGATGCAGGGCCGCGGCCACGCGGTCCATCAGCGCGTCGAGCTGCGCGTAGCTGAGCACCTCGCCGTCCTGCACCAGCGCCGGGTGCGCGGGCCGCGTAGCGGCGTGCAGCCGCACCTGGGCCGGCAGGTTGTCGGCCGTGCTCACCCCGGCATCACTTGGCGGCCAGGCCCAACCGCTCGATCAGCGCCTTGTCCTTGGCGAAGGTTTCCACCGCCCACTGCCGGTAGTCGCTGCCGTTGCGGTACCACACGCTCTGGTTCAGCTGGGTCATCAGCTCGGCGTGCTTCGGGTCGTCCATGGCCTGTTTGAAGGCGTCGTGCAGGGTCTTCACGACCGCGGCGTCCATGCCCTTCGGGCCGACCAGGCCGTAGGGCGAGGTGCTGACGACGTTGTAGCCCAGGTCCTTGGCGGTGGGCACCTGCGGCCAGCGCGTGGTGCGGTTTTCGCCGAAGGTCAGCAGCAGGCGCATCTGGCCGCCGTCGACGAACTTGTCCCAGCCGGTGGCGTCGCTGGCGGCCATCACGTGGCCGCCGATCCGCGCCTGCATCTGGTCGGCATTGCCCTTGAACGGGATGTGGTTCAGCTGCACCTTCGCGGCCGCGGCCAGTTCCTCCATCAGCAGGTGCGGGCTGGTGCCGATGCCGGTGGAACCGTAGTTCACGGCGCCAGGCGCCTTGCGCGCAGCTTCGATGTAGTCGTTGAAGGTCTTGTGCGGTGAGTCGGCGCGCACCACGAAGCCGAAGGTGTAGCCGCTGACGCCGATGATGTACGTGAAGTCGTTGATGGGATCGAAGGCCACCTTCTGCATGTGCGGGATGCGCAGCATGCCCAGCGGGAACTGGCTGATGGTGTAGCCGTCGGGCTTGGCCGTGCCGGCCATCTGGCCGGGGCCGAGCGTGCCCCCGCCACCCGGCTTGTTCTCGACGACGATGGTCTGGCCCAGGACCTTGCCGGCCAGTTCGGCCAGGGCGCGGTGGTGGCGGTCGGTGCTGCCGCCGGCCGGCCAGGGCACGATCAGGGTGATGGGCTTGTTGGGGAAGGCCGTGCCCTGGGCGTGGACCCAGGGGGCGGCGAGACCGGCGGCGGCCAGGGTGAGGGCCGTGCGGCGGGTGATGGGCTGGCGGGGGCTCTGGGCGACAGGGCGTTCGATCGGGCGGTTCATGCGGGTTGTCTCCGTGACGGCTGTTGTACCCTGCATTTTGTCTGGCAGACCCATGGCGTCCAGCCGGGCTTGCCCTGTCGCGCAGGTGACGCGAGGCCGAGGCCGGCGCGGCGCAGGAGACGCCTGCGCTCAGCGCCCGTACAGCCGCCCCAGTTCCGCCAGCCGCTGCGCATGCCAGGGCTGCACCTGCGCCCACTGGAAGCGCCAGCCCCACCATCCACTCTCCTGGCCGGGGAAGTTCATGCGGCAGTCGCTGGGCAGGGCCAGCACGTCCTGCAAGGGGTGCACGCAGGTGTCGGCCACGCTGGCCATGGCCGATCGGATGAAGCTCCACGGCATGTCGTGGCCGTCGGTGTTCAGGTAGCCGCGGGCGTAGTGGCGTTCGTGGTCGGTGGCACCGGCCCACCAGCCGGCCACGGTGTTGTTGTCGTGGGTGCCGGTGTAGACCACGGTGTCGG
>JANOBX010000220.1:0-11812 GCA_031411875.1 Burkholderiales bacterium
CTACGAACCAAGGGGTCGTGGGTTCGATTCCTGCCAGCCGCACCAGAACAACAGTGTTCTAGGACAACGGGTTAGACGCTTCGGCGTCTAGCCCGTTTTTCTTTGCCTGCGAACATCCGGGTGGGGTGCTGCCCCACCCGAAAGCGCGTTTTCAGTAGCTGGCGCGGAACTGCACGCCGTAGCTGCGCGGTTCGTTCACGATGCCGGCAAGGTTGTTGAAGTCGATGGCAGCCACCACCTGAACCTTGTCGGTGATGTTGCGGCCGTAGGCCGCCACCTCGTACCTGCCGTCGCCCCAGCCGTAGCCGACGCGCACACCGCCTTCGAGCAGCGACTTCGCCGTGTACTCGCGAGCCTCGTACAGGAACATGTTGTACTTGTCCTTGTAGGCCCAGTCGGTCAGCACGTAGAGGTTGCCGTTGCCCAGTTCGGTGCTGTACTTCAAGGTGAAGTTGGCGATCCACTTCGGGGCTCTTGGCAAGGGGTTGCCGCCGATCAAGACCGTGCCGGCGAGCGGACCGGGGCGGTTCAGCACGTTGCAACCGGTGTTGGGCAGCAGGAACTGGAAGTTCGCATTGCCGCAGGGCGCCACGAAGAGCTGGGAGTCCTTGATCTCGGTGTCGTTGTAGCTCAGGCCCAGGGTCGTGCGCCAGTTGGGTCCGAGGTTGGCCGCCACGTCGAGTTCGAAACCCTGGCCGACGGCCTTGTCGGCATTGATCAGCCGGTTCTGGTTGACGCTGCCGCTGCCGGCCGTCAATTGCAGGTCCTTGACGCGGTAACTGAAGACCGTGCCGCTGACCCGCGCGGTGTTGTTGAAGAGATCGGCCTTGAAGCCGGCTTCGAAGGACAGGGCCTTCTCCGCGTCGGCCACCGAAATGGTGTCGCCGAACAACACGCGGCCCTGGATGCTGGGCGCGCGGTAGCCCGTGGCCACTCGGCTGAAGAGGCTCACCGACCTGTTCAGCGCATAACTGGCGCCGAGGTCCCAGCTGGTGTTGTTCGAACTCGGGTTGGCCCGCAGCGGGCCAACGTTTGCGCCGCCGAAAGGCGTCTGCGTGCGCGAGGCCTCGAAGTCCTTTTCATCGTTGGTGTAGCGCACGCCGCCCCGCAGCTTCAGCGCGTCGGACAAGGCGTAGTTCAGGGACCCGAACGCCGCATAGGACGTCGACGTCTGGAACTGCACCGCGTAGCCGTTCTGCGGGTCGCCTGGGGCGAACGAGTCGAAGTTGAAACTGTCGACCTGAAGCTTCTCGCGGAAGTAGTACAGGCCGGTCAGCCACTGCAGCGGGGCCTGGGTGGTCGATGCCAGGCGCAGCTCCTGTGTCGTCTGGCGCAGCTTGGGCACGCCGTCGGCGGTCTGCGCATCGAAGGGAATCAGTGCGGGCTGACCTGGGTAGCTCGGGCCCTGGGCAATGTTGCTGAAGGCACCGCCGAAGCCGCCGTCGACGTCGGCGCGGCTGTAGTAGCGCGCCGTGTCGTAGGCGGTGATCGAGTTCAGGGACATGCCGCCCAGGTCCCAGCGCAGGCGGGCGCTGTAGCCGGTGGATCTCAGCGTCTGGCTGTTCAGGCCGTCGGTGGGATAGCTGGCGTAGTCGAAACCGTCGACCAGCTCGTTCGTGCCGCGCTTGATGATGTTGGCGCGGAAGGTGGTGGCGCTGCCCTCGTAGTCGCGCGCGCGCACGTTCAGCAGGGCGTTGAAGCCGCCATTGGTGTAAGCGGTCTGGACGCGCAGCGCGCGGTCCTTGTAGCCCTCGAGGCTGGGCTCGCCGCCAGGCCGCGGGTTGAAGACCCGATCGTCGGCCGACTGCGACAGCGCCGAGGCGCGGATCGCCCAGTCGTTGCCGAGCGGCATGTTGACCGCGCCTTCCAGATTGACCGCGCCGTCACGGCCGAAGCCGACGCTGGCGTAGCCTTCAGCCACACGGCCCGGCGCTGCGGAATCGAACTTGATCACACCCGCGGGCGAGTTGCGCCCGAACAGGGTGCCCTGCGGCCCGCGCAGGACTTCGATCTGCGCAATATCGAAGAGCGGGAAGCCCTTGAGGATGGGGTTCTCCTGCACCACGTCGTCCAGCACCAGCCCCACCGGCTGCGAGGCGTTCAGGTCGAAGTCGGTGTTGCCCTGGCCGCGTATGTAGAAGCGCGGGAAGGTCCGGCCGAAGTCGGACTCGATGTTGAGGCTGGGCACGCGTGCCGACAGGGCGCGGATGTCCTGGCCGCTGGCGCTCAGGACTTCCAGCGTCTCGCTGTTGAGCGTGGAAATCGACTGCGGAACTTCCTTGATGTTTTCGGAGCGCCGGGTGCCGGTGACAATGATCGTTGCCAGCTCGCCGCTCACAGGCTTGGCCCGCTCAGCTGCTGTCCCACTGGTCTGCGCGAACGCGCTGTTCAGGGGGTAGCTCGCCAGCAGGGCGACCGAAATGATGGAGAGGCGGAAGCTGCACGGCTTGATCATGTTTGCGAATCCAGAGTTGATGGGGTGTGCCAACAGCGCGTGCCGGCCGCGAAGGGTCTCATTCCCGCCCGCGCGGCGCAAGACTTGGCGCGTGCCGACAACAGCCCTCACACCGCCCCGCGGCACCATCGTGACGTTCACAAGACGAACAAACGACAAGAGCCTGCCAGGCTTCTCAGGCCGTGACACTGAGCAACAAGGAATCCTCGATGTCTGAAACCGACTCAGCACCCGTGCTGCGCGCCGCCATGCCGGCTGATCTGCCTGCCATCGTCGGTCTGATCCGCGAGCTGGCGGAATTCGAACAGCTGCTGCATCTGGTGGTGGTCACGCCGGAGTCCCTGCAGCCGCACCTTTTCGGCGCGCGTCCCGCTGCAGAAGCGGTGGTCGCCGAAGCCGGCGGTCAGGTGGTCGCCTTCGCCCTTTTCTTTACCAACTTCAGCACCTTCCTGGGTCGCCCGGGCTTGTACCTGGAAGACCTGTACGTGCAGCCGCCACATCGTGGCAGCGGACTGGGCAAGGCGTTGCTGCAGCACCTGGCGGCGCTGGCCGTGGAGCGCGGCTGTGGGCGCTTCGAGTGGAGCGTGCTCGACTGGAACGAAAACGCCATCCGCTTCTACGAAACAATGGGCGCGGTGGTGATGCCCGAGTGGCGCATCTGCCGCGTGGCCGGCGACGCCCTCGCCGGCCTGGCAGCGCAGCGCGGTGGACTCAGCCCGGCATCGCCAGCAGCTGCTCCAGCGTCGGGCGCACCGTGACGCTGCGTTCGCCGACCACCGACTCGACCGCGTAGGCCTTGTGGGCGGTATCGCGTCGCAACGGCGCCGCAAGCGGTGCGCCGCGCGCATTGCTCAGGCAGGCGACGATGGGTGTGGTGATGCTGCCGCCGCGCGACACGACGATGGCGAGCTCGCCCGATACCAGTCGCACATGGCAGCCTGGAGGGTAGATGCCGAATTCCTTGACGAGCGCCGCAGTCATCGGGTGGCCCGGGTCTTCCATGAAGATCTGGCGCCCGGCAATGTCCGCGGCCACCGCGTCGCGGTGCGAGCGCGAGGCCAGCTTCGCGGTGTAGACATCGGCGCGGCGCGCCAGTGAAGCCAGATCCGCGACGTCGCTGCGGCCGCTGGGATAGCCGCTGCCGTCTTCGTGCTCGTGGTGCTGCAGCACGGCCTGCAGCCAGTCGGCGTCGGTGACGCCGGCCAGTTCCAGCGTCTGCACGCTGCGCATCGGATGTGTCTGCAGGGCCTGCCGCTGCTCGGGCGTCGGCGGCGTGCGCTGGCGCGAGAGCTGACCCTGCAGTTCGAGCATCGAGATGTTCATGGTCAGGGCCACTTTGAAGGCGCGCTCGGCGTCTTCGGTGGCCCAGCCCAGGCGCTGGGCCACGAGCTGGCTGGTGATGGCGCAATGCAGCGAGCGGCGTGCGCCGTACTGCTGGTCGGCGTTGGCGTCGTGGCGCAGCACCTGGAAGATGGCGAGATCGGGGTCACGTTCGATCAATGCCAGAACGGGCTCGGCGGCGTGGTTGAGGGTTTCGCGGAAGCCCGGCCTGGCGCTGTGGCGGATGGCCTGGGCCACGGCGTTCATGCTGTCGGCCCACAGGCGAGCCAGCTGCGCCCTCGGCGCCTTGAGCACGTCTTCGCGACTCTGCGTCAGTTCGGCCAGGTCGACGATGCACCCGCGCTGCAGCAGAGCGTCGAGCTGGGCCTGCGACTGCAGTTGCTGGCCGCGGGCCAGCAACAGCGTGCGGTCGGCGTCGCGCACATTGAAGGGCAGGGGCCTGTCCAGCAGGATGCGGTTCTTGACGGTGGCCAGGGCGGCGAGTTGCATGTTGGAGGTGGGGTCGAGGTTCGTTGTCGAGGCGCCGCTGCGCCTGTGCGCGGATGTCGGGATCGGCGCCCGATGGCCTGTTTTTCGGCCCGCGCAGGACGAACTTGACCGGGGTGGGCCTTAAGCTCGTCAGCCATGCCCAGGAAACCTGCCATCCCCATGTCGCCCTTGCCCGGCCCTGAAGCGCCGGGGGACCATCACGCCGCCCTGCACGCCGGCTTCCACTGGGCGGTGCCGGCCGACTTCAACATCGGCTGGGCGTGTTGCGGCCGCTGGGCCGCGGACCCTGCCACCGCCAGCAACATCGCCGTGGCCTGGGAGGCCGAGGACGGCCGCAGTGGCACGCTCAGTTACGGCCAGCTCCAGGCCCGGGCGCTGCGTCTGGCGGCCGGGCTGCAGCGCCTGGGCGTTCAGCGTGGCGACATCGTCGCGGTGGTGATGGCGCAACGGCCCGAAACCGCCGTGTGTCATGTCGCGCTGCACATGCTGGGCGCGGTGGTCATGCCCCTGTCCATGCTGTTCGGGCCCGACGCGCTGGCCTTTCGGCTGCAGGACAGTGCAGCGGTGCTGGCCGTGGCCGACGAGACGTCGATGGCCCAGCTGCTGCAGGTGCGCGCCGGCTGCCCTGCCTTGCGCGAGGTGCTGGCGGTGGGCGCCGCAGCGGGGCAGGGCAGCGTGGACTGGGATGCCGTGCTCGCGCCGGCGGCCGGGCGCTTCATGTCGGTGGCCACGGCCGCAGACGACCCGGCTCTGCTCATCTACACCAGCGGCACCACCGGTCCGGCGAAGGGAGCGCTGATGCCGCAGCGTGCGCTGATCGGCAACCTGAGCGGCTTCGTCTGCAGCCAGAACTGGTTCGGCATCGGCACGCCCCAGGCCAGCGACGAGGTCTTCTGGAGCCCGGCCGACTGGGCCTGGACCGGCGGTCTCATGGACGCCTTGCTGCCCACGCTGTACTTCGGCCGGCGCATCGTGGCCTTCCAGGGCCGGTTCACGCCCGAACGCGCGTTCGACCTGATGCAACGCCACCGCGTCACCCACAGCTTCCTGTTTCCCACGGCCTTGAAAGCGATGATGAAGGCGGTGCCGGCACCCCGTGAACGCTACCGCCTGCAACTGCGCGCGGTGATGAGCGCCGGCGAAGCGCTGGGGGACGCCGTGTTCGATTGGTGCCGGCAGGCGCTGGGCCTCACGGTCAACGAGATGTTCGGGCAGACCGAGATCAACTACATCGTCGGCAATTGCGGGCGCTACGTCGACGCGCGGGGCCGCAGCCATCCCGGGTGGCCAGCGCGCGCGGGGAGCATGGGCCGCGCCTATCCCGGCCACCGCGTGGCCGTGATCGACGACGCCGGCCAGGAGTGCGTGCGCGGCACGCCGGGCGACGTGGCCGTGCACCGGCTCGATGTGCATGGCCAGCCCGACCCGGTGTTTTTCCTCGGCTACTGGAAGCAGCCCGCGGCCACCGCGGCGAAGTTCACCGGCGAAGTCGGCGACAGCTGGTGCCGCACCGGCGACACCGCGGTCATGGATGCCGAGGGCTACCTCTGGTACCAGGGGCGCAGCGACGACGTGTTCAAGTCGGCCGGCTACCGCATCGGGCCGAGCGAGGTCGAGAACTGCCTTGTGAAGCACCCCGCCGTCGCCAATGCCGCCGTCGTGCCCAAACCCGATGTCGAGCGCGGCGCGTTGGTCAAGGCCTACGTGGTGCTGGCGCCAGGCGTGACGGGCGACGCTGCGTTGGTGCAGGCCTTGCAGCAGCACGTGAAGGCCCGGCTTGCGCCCTACGAATACCCGAAGGAGATCGAGTTCGTCGATGCCCTGCCGATGACGACCACCGGCAAGGTTCAGCGCAGGGTCTTGCGTCTGCAGGAAGAAGCGCGCGCGCAGGGGCGAGCCTGAGCCTGGGGCGGTGTGCCGGGCGCCGGGTCAGCAAGCGTCGACTTGCCGTGGCTTGGGGCTGACGCTGTGGTTGAACGGATCCAGAGTGCCTGCCCGTGACGGCCGAACGATGGCGCAGCTCTTGCCGCGTCGCAGCCGCAGGCTGCCGTCGGGCATGGGTTCTTCGCTGATCGGGCCTTCCGATGTGCCCATCACCTCGGCCAGGCGGCTTTCCAGGCTGGTGGTGCGGGTGTTGCTGCGCGGGTCGTCCAGGGCAGCTTGGCGCGGCGATGCGGCCTGACCACGAGGCAAATTCAGGTTCAGCGGCCGGGACGGCAAGGGGGCGGACGAAGGCGGTTCTGCGCCGTGCGCGGCCATTGGGCCCGTGGCTTCGGTGGGCTGCGCAGCGGCAGGGGGCTCGGGCGCCAGGAACAGGGTGGTTCCCGCGGGTTTGCGTGGCGGGGGCGGCAGCCCTGGCCGCCTTGCAGCAGCTCGGGTGACAGGCGCTGCTGCAGGCGCGGCCCGGGCCGGTGCAACGGTTTGAGGTGAGGGCAGAAGAAGCCACACCGGAGTCTGCGGCTCAGGGGGTTGGCGATCGGGCCGCACCTGTGTCCGGTACAGGGCCGACAGCAGACCAAGATGCAACAAGACCACCACGGCGATGGCCGGGCCGGTGCGGCGCGCGCGAGAATCGACGGTATTCGTGTTCATCACGCCGCGCCTCGATCGCGGCCTCTCCTTCATGGCCCATCTCATTGTCCACGGCGGCACGCCCCTCACGGGCCGCATCACGCCTTCGGCCAACAAGAACGCGGTGCTGCCGATCCTGTGCGCGACGCTTCTTTCCAGCGATCCGATCCGTCTCGTCGGCATCCCCGAGATCACCGACGTGCGCAAGATCCTGGAGATATTCCGCATGCTCGGCAGCGAGGTCAAGGTGGACTATGGCAGCGGCGTGCTCGAACTGCACCATGCCAAGACGCACTTCGACCCGAAGCTGCATCACCTGCCCGAGGAAATGCGCAGCAGCGTGATGCTGGTGCCACCCCTGCTGGCGCGCTTCGGCGTCGCACGCATCGAGAACGACGTGCAGGGTTGCACGCTGGGCGTGCGCGAGATCGACCCCCATGTCGAGGTGATGGAACGTTTCGGCGGGCGCGTGGAGCGCAGCCGCAGCCACCTGCTGATCGAGGTCGAAGGCGAGCTGCGTGCCAACCACCACTGGCTGGACTACGCCAGTGTCACCACGACCGAGAACTTCGTGCTGTGTGCTGCCTTGGCCCATGGCACCAGCACCTTGATGAACAGCGCCAGCGAGCCGCATGTGCAGGAGTTCTGCCAATTCATGGCTCTGCTGGGGGCGCAGATCGAAGGCATCGGCACCAGCCGCCTGACGGTGCACGGCGTGAAGAAGCTTGGGCGGCCCGAAGGGGTGGAGTTCCGCTTTGCCGAAGACTTCCACGAGGCCGTGACCTTCATGGCACTGGGTGCCATCACGGGCGGCTGCATCACGGTGAAGAACAGCGCGCCCGAGCAATTTCCCTTGATCGATCGCACCTTCGCCAAGTTCGGCGTGCAGGTGGTGCACGAAGGGGGCTGGAGCCACACCGTGGTCGACGGGCCGCTGAAGGTGCGCGAGCCCTTCACGAAAAACATCCTGCAGAAAATCGAGGCTGCGCCCTGGCCTTATCTTCCAGTGGACCTGCTGCCCATCTTCGTCGCCCTGGGCGTGAAGGCAGAGGGCAGCGTGATGTACTGGAACAAGGTCTACGAAGGAGCCATGGGCTGGACGAGCGAACTCAGCAAGTTCGGTGGCCACGCCTTCCAGAGCGACCCGCACCGCATCATCACCTTCGGGGGCAAGCCCTTGCAGGCTGCAGAGGTGGAGAGCCCTTACATCATCCGGGTGGCCATCGCCTTGCTGATGCTGGCGTCAAGCATTCCCGGCCGAAGCGTCATCCGCAACGCGACGCCTGTACGGCGCGCGCACCCCCGTTTTGCGGAGAACATCCGGGCCTTGGGGGCCCAGATCGAATGGGTGGATGGGGACTGACGCCCCATCGAACGACAGCGACAGCGACAGCGGCACTGGCAGTGCCGCTGTCGGCGCGGGTCAGACCTTGCGGCGGCGGGCCAGCAGTCCGACCACGGCCAAGCCGGCCAGCAACATGGCGTAGGGCTCGGGCTCGGGCACCAGCGTCACCGCCAGATTGCCACCGTAGGAAGCGCCCGCGGGCGAATTGAGGCCGATCACGGTGAGCGTGTAGCTGCCTGCGGCCACGTTCGTGGCTGCCAGGCCCCAGGTCTCGAACGGATCAGGCGCGATGCTCGAAAACAGGTAGACGCCAGACGGGCCGGTCAGGAAGATCCCGGTGAAATCGATGTCCTGCAGGCCATTCACGATCGACGTGATGCTGCCGCTGATGCTGCCGGGCAGGGGCAACGAGAAGGTGTACGTGTCTGCGAATCCGCCGATGATCGGGGTATTCGAGAAGCCGGCGCTGCCACTGCTCAGGTCCAGCGGACCGGTTGCAGCAAAGACCAGCGGGGAACCCAGAACTAGCGCGGTTCCCGCCAACATGCTGGAAAATTTCATTAAAGCCTCCTGAAGACAGACCGCACACCCGGAATGGGTCTGGCAGTCGATACCCGTACCATGCGTGACACGCTCCGCAAAAGATAGGTAGATACCCTGTTCAATGGCAACAAAACGTAAGCACGTGAGCGAGACACCTGCAACGATGATGTTGCGGCAGGCAAGGATCGAATTTACTGAATTTCCCTACGATTACCTCGAACACGGGGGTACCGCCGAGTCGGCGCACCAACTGGGTGTGTCTGAGCACCAGGTTGTGAAGACTTTGGTGATGCAGGACGAGCAGGCCCGCCCCCTCGTTGTGCTGATGCACGGAGATTGCCACGTCAGCACCAAAAACCTGGCGCGCGAAATCGGTGCGAAATGGGTGGAGCCTTGCAAGCCCGAAGTCGCCCAGCGACACACTGGTTACATGATTGGTGGCACCTCGCCTTTTGGGGTGAGGAAGTCGATGCCGATCTATGTGGAGCACACGGTGCTCGAATTGCCCGTGATCTACATCAACGGCGGCAGGCGCGGATACCTCGTCGGCATCGAACCGGCCGTGCTGGTGGCGGTGCTCGCGGCAAAGCCCGTGCGTTGCGCCTTGCCGAGCAGCGGCCGCTGATCCGCTGCCGCTACCATCGTCCAATGAACTCATCGATCGCGCTGTTCCTGGTCTGCTGGACGAGCATCGCGGGCGCACAGACTCTGATGAAACCCGCCGTGCCCCCCGTCGCCCCGCAGATCCCGCACCTCGTCAAGAGTCCGCACGGCGACCGCAACGACGAATACTTCTGGCTGCGGGACGACGACCCGAAGACCAAGCGGGCCGAGGTCATGCGCTACCTCGAGGCCGAGAACGCTCATGTTCGTGCCGTGCTGGAGCCGCTGGAGGGCCTGCAGCAGCAACTGTTGGGAGAGATGCGCGCGCGCATCCGACAAGACGACAGCAGCGTGCCGGTCTACGACCATGGCTGGTGGGTCTGGACCGCCTATGAGCCCGGCGCCGAGCATCCCCGCCTGATGCGCCAGCGCGGGAACGCGGAACGCCCCGACCCGAAGGCGAAGCCGGAAGTGATGCTCGACTTGCCGGCACGTGCTGCCGGAGGGGCCTTCTACCGCCTGGGCGCGCACGCCATCAGTCCCGACGGCCGCCTGCTGGCCTGGACGGAGGACACCACCGGCCGTCGCATCAACACCCTGCGCATCCGCAACCTGGTCACCGGCCAGATGCTTGGCGACGCCGTGCCGGGCGTGCTCGAAGACTTGGTCTGGTCCGCCGACAGTGGCAGCCTGTTCTATGTCAGGCAGGACCCGGTCTTGCTGCAGAGCGGACCCGTCTTTCGCCATGCCCTGGGCACTCCTGCCGCTGCCGACGTGAAGGTGTACGAGGAACCGGACATCACCCTGTTCACCGAGATTCGCGCCAGTGCGTCGCGGCGTTTTCTGCTCATCGATCTGCGCGGTGGCGACATTGCCGAGACCCGCGCGGTACCGTTGGCCAACCCGGCTGCAGCCGTGCAGACGGTGCTGGCACGCCGAGCCAAGGTGCGCCACCAGATCGACCACCGCGACGGTCGCTGGTTCATCAAGACCAATGAAGACGCCGTGAACTTCAAGCTGGTCAGTGCGCCCGAAGGCGCCGCCGAGGTGCGCAGCCGCTGGCGCACGCTGGTGCCGGGCCGCGAACAGGCCACCATCGAAGACTTCGTGCTGCTGCGCGATGGCGTGGCCGTGCAGGAACGCGTCGACGCGGATCGCCGTGTGCGTGTGCTCCAGGGCGGCCGCAGCCTGCCGCTGGCTGCCGCGCCAGGCACCAGCCTCAGCCTGGGCGAGAGGCCCGACCCGGCGGCGGCCCATCTGCGCTACAGCCTCACTTCGATGGTCCAGCCCATGGCCACCTACGACATGCACCTGTCCAGTGGCCGGAAGCTGCTGCGCAAGCAACGTGAAGTGCCCACCTTCGACGCCAGCCTGTACGAGACGCAGCGCTTGTGGGCGCCGTCGCGCGACGGCAAGCGCATTCCCGTCACCCTGGCCTGGCGTCGCGACAAGGCACGCGCCGACGCCACCGCGCCGCTGCTCATCGAGGGTTACGGCGCTTACGGTTATTCCATGAATCCAGGCTTCCGGCCCAGCCGGGTCAGCCTGCTCGACCGCGGCTTCGTCATCGCGATGGCCCACGTGCGTGGCGGCGCAGATCTGGGCGAAGCCTGGTTCGAGGACGGTCGCCTGATGAACAAGCGCAACAGCTTCAACGACTTCGTGGACGTCACCGACGCCCTGCTGGCCGCACGCTGGGGCGCGAAGGACAAGGTCTTTGCCAGTGGCGGCTCGGCCGGGGGCCTGTTGATGGGCGCGGTGGCGAACGTGGCCGGGGAGCGCTACCGCGGCATGCTCATGGCAGTGCCTTTCGTCGACGTCGTCACGACCATGATGGACGCCACGATCCCGCTCACCGTCAACGAGTACAGCCAATGGGGTCATCCGGACGACAAGGCGGCCTACGAGTACATGCTGTCCTATTCGCCTTACGACAACCTCGCGGCCAAGCCTTACCCGGCGATGTATGTCAGCACCGGGCTGTGGGACGCCCAGGTGCAGTACTTCGAGCCGGCCAAGTACGTGGCGCGTCTGCGCGCACGCAAGACCGACACGCAGCCGCTGCTGCTGGACACTGATCTGTCTTCAGGTCACGGTGGCGCGTCTGGAAGGTTTGCCTCGCTGCAACGTCAGGCCCGCGAGTACGCATTCCTCATTGATCTGGCCGGCCTGGCCGCACCTGCCGCTCCACGGTAGCGTCCCATGCTTCGCTGCGTTGAGCGGGTCGAGTGCAACCGCCTCTTTGGGTCCAAAGACCGCTCGCGGCCCGTTGCGGACAGTAGCCTTCCTGTGCCAGCTTGGTCCCTGAGCAAAGGCGGGCCGGGGCTGGCTGTGGCGCTTAGCTTCGGCGGCCTTCGCTGGCGCTCCGGCTCCCCTGCGGTGCTCGGTCCCGCGGCCCCATCGCGGAACTCACTACGCTCGCTGCGCTCGCTCCGTTCAATCACCCGCGATGAGTCAGATGTGGA
>JANOBX010000221.1:0-1810 GCA_031411875.1 Burkholderiales bacterium
GCTGAAAGTGGACGACAGGGGAATGCCCATCCCTCCTTCGCCTGCCAAGCCAGCGCCTGCCGAAAAGAAGGCCTGAGCCCGCCGCCATGGACATCTCGCGCTTCTTCATCGACCGCCCGCGTTTCGCGGCCGTGCTCTCGATCTTCGTCTTCCTGCTCGGCCTGCTGTCCATCTTCCGCCTGCCGGTGTCGGAATACCCCGAGGTGGCGCCGCCGCAGATCGTGGTGCGCGCACAGTTCCCCGGTGCCAACCCGCGCGTGATTTCAGAGACGGTGGCGACACCGCTGGAAGAGCAGATCAGCGGCATCGAGAACCTGCTGTACTTCGACTCGCAGGCCACGGCCGACGGCGGCATGACGCTGACCGTGACGTTCAAGATCGGCACCAGCCCCGAGGCCGCGGAAACCGCGGTGCAGAACCGCATCAACCGCGCGTTGCCGCGCCTGCCGGAGACGGTGCGCCAGATCGGCGTCACCACCGAGAAGAGCAGCCCGAACCTGACCATGGTGGTGCACCTGGTCAGCCCCGACAACAGCCGCGACGCGCTGTACCTGCGCAACTACGGCCAGCTGAACGTGCGCGACGAACTGCTGCGCGTGCCCGGCATGGGTTCGGTGATCCTGTTCGGCGCCGGCGACTACGCCATGCGGGTGTGGCTCGACCCCGGCAAGCTGGCCGCGCGCAGCCTCACCACGGCCGAAGTGGTGGGCGCCATCCGTGAACAGAACGCCCAGGTGGCCGCCGGCACCGTGGGCGCGCCGCCCGCGCCCAGCGGCACCGAGTTCCAGCTTTCGGTCAACACCCAGGGGCGCCTGACCACCGAGCAGGAATTCGCCGACATCATCGTGCGCGCCGACCCCGCCACCGGCGGGCTCATCCGCATCCGCGACATCGGCCGGGTCGAGCTGTCGGCCGGCAGCTTCGCCCTGCGCAGCCTGCTCAACAACAAGGAAGCGGCGGCGATGGCCATCTTCCAGGCGCCGGGCAGCAATGCGCTGGCGCTGAGCAACGACGTGCGCCGGACGATGGACCGCCTCAAGGCCGGCTTCCCGCCGGGCATGGACTACAGCATCGTCTACGACCCCACGCGCTTCGTGCAGACCAGCATCGAGAAGGTGGTGGTGACGCTGATCGAGGCCGTGCTGCTGGTGGTGCTGGTGGTCATCGTCTTCCTGCAGACCTGGCGGGCGTCGATCATCCCGTTGCTGGCGGTGCCGGTCAGCATCGTCGGCACTTTCGCCTTCCTGCTGCTGCTGGGCTATTCGATCAACACGCTCACGCTCTTCGGCCTGGTGCTGGCCATCGGCATCGTGGTCGACGACGCCATCGTGGTGGTGGAAAACATCGAGCGCAACATCGAGGCGGGGCTGAGCCCGCACGATGCCACCGTGAAGGCCATGCGCGAAGTGTCGGGGCCCATCATCGCCATCGCGCTGGTGCTGTGCGCAGTGTTCGTGCCGCTGGCCTTCGTGCCCGGCCTCACGGGCCAGTTCTACAAACAGTTCGCGGTGACGATCGCCATCAGCACGGTGATCTCGGCCTTCAACTCGCTGACGCTGAGCCCGGCGCTCAGCGCCATCCTGCTGCGCCCGCACGACGCGCCGAAAGACCGGCTGACACGCGGCATGGACGCCGTGCTGGGCGGCTTCTTCCGCGCCTTCAACCGCTTCTTCAGCCGCGCCAGCAACGGCTACAGCAACGGCGTCACGCGGGTGGTGCATCGCAAGACGGTGTCACTCGTGGTCTATGCCGTGTTGCTGGGCGCCGCGGCGCTGCTGTTCACGCGCATCCCGGGCGGCTTCGTGCCCGC
>JANOBX010000222.1:0-5555 GCA_031411875.1 Burkholderiales bacterium
GTTCGCTGCCTTCCAGGTGAAGATGTTCAGCGCCGCCCAGGCGGTCGGCAATGTGCATGGCCATGGAACGCTCCCTGTTCTAACGTCGAACAGTAGCGGTCCAGGCCCGGCCCCACAGCCTCGGATCGATCCCAGGGTGGCTATGGGGCGGTCACCGGATACCCTGGGAACGCTCCTCAGTTGACAAGCGTGCGCAGTCGGGGCAAGCCGCCCCGTCAGGGCGCCGGCGCCTTCACCGTCAGCCCCAGGTGGTAGGCCATGAACGCCAGCATGTCGCCGCGTTCCTCGATGATCTTGCTGGTGGGTTTGCCGGCGCCGTGGCCGGCGTCGGTCTCAATGCGGATGATCTTCTGCGCCGGTCCGGTGTCGGCCGCCTGCAGCGCCGCCGCGTACTTGAAGCTGTGCGCGGGCACGACCCGGTCGTCGTGGTCGGCGGTCATCACCAGCACCGGAGGGTAGGTCTTGCCGGCGGCGATGTTGTGCAGCGGCGAATAGGCCTTCAGCGCCTTGAACTGCTCTGGGTCGTCGCTGCTGCCGTAGTCGCTGACCCAGGCCCAGCCGATGGTGAACTTGTGGAAGCGCAGTATGTCCATCACACCCACCGCCGGCACCGCGGCGCCGAAGAGTTCGGGGCGCTGGTTGACCACCGCGCCCAGCAGCAGGCCGCCATTGCTGCCGCCGTTGACGGCCAGCTTCGACGGGCGGGTGATCTTCTCGCTGATGAGCCATTCGGCCGCGGCGATGAAGTCGTCGAAGACGTTTTGCTTCTTCAGCTTGGTGCCGGCCTCGTGCCAGGCGCGGCCATATTCGCCGCCGCCGCGAATGGACGCGCTGACATAGACGCCGCCCATCGCCATCCAGGTGGCGGCGGTGACGTTGTAGGCCGGCGTGATGGGAATGTTGAATCCGCCGTAGCCGAACAGCAGCGTCGGGTTGCTGCCGTCCAGCTTCAGCCCCTTGCGGTGGCCGATGAACACCGGGAAACGGGTGCCGTCCTTGCTGATGGCGAAGGCGCGGCGGGTTTCGTATTGCGTGGGGTCGAAGGCGGTGGCCGGGCGGCGGAACAGGCTCACTTCACCGGTGGCCACGTTCAGGCGGTAGATGTCGGCTGGGGTGATGAGGCTGGTGTAGCTGAAGAAAGTCTCGCTGTCGCTCCAGCGGCCGCCGAAGCCGTTGGCGCTGCCCACGCCGGGCAGGGCCAGGTCGCGCACCGCCTTGCCGTCGGCGGCGTGCACGCGCACCAGGGTGGACGCATCGCGCAGGTAGCGCAGGAAGTAGCGGCCGCCGACGGCGGTGGCGCCCACCATGGCGTCGCCAGTCTCGGCCACCACGGTCTGCCATTGCGGGGCCACGGCCGGGGGGCCGGCGGGCCCGTTCAGGTGACGCGCCAGGTCGACGCTGACCAGGCGGCCGTTCGGCGCACCGTTGTCGGTGCGCAGCACCAGGCGCTGGCCGTCCAGCGCCAGCGGGATGTACTGCGCGTCGAATTCCAGGGTCAGCGGCTGCGGCCTCGCGGGCACGAAGGCGCCGTCCTTCAGCGGCAGCAGCATCAGGCCGTTGCGCCGGGCCGAACCCTTCCAGACGTCGACGAAGACCATGCTGCCGTCGTCGCTGACGCTGGTGCCGAAACCCCATTCCTTGTCGGCCGGGTTGTCGGCCACCAGCACGTCGGCGCTCTGTGGCGTGCCCAGGCGGTGGTAGTAGAGCTTCTGGAAGACGTTCGCGCCGCTCAGCTTGGCGCCGGGGGCCGGGGCGTCGTAGCGGGAATAGAAGAAGCCGCGGCCGTCGGGGGTCCAGGTGGCGCTGCTGAACTTCACCCAGTCGATGGTGTCGGGCAGGTCGGTGCCGCTGGCCAGGTCGCGCACGCGCCAGGTCTGCCAGTCGGAACCGGCGCTGGCGGTGCCATAGGCCAGCAGCTTGCCGTCACGGCTGGGCACGGTGCCGGTCAGGGCCACGGTGCCGTCCTTCGACAGCAGGTTCGGGTCCAGCGCCACCGTCGGTTGGGCCGTCAGCGACGTCGCCGTGTAGAGCACGGCCTGCTGCTGCAGGCCGTCGTTGCGCGTCCAGAAGTAGCGGCCGCCTTCCTTGAAGGGCACACCGAAGCGTTCGAAGTTGAAGAGCTGGGTGTAGAGCTGCCGCACCGGCTGGCGCTGCGGCATGGCGGCGAAGGCCTTTTCGGTGACGGCGTTCTGGGCCTGCACCCAGGCCTTGGTGTCGGCGGCGTTGTCGTCTTCGAGCCAGCGGTAGGGGTCGGGCACGCGGGTGCCGTGGTAGGTGTCGACGTGTTCGACGGTGCGCGTGGCGGGGTAGGCCAGGGGCGGCGTGTTCTGGGCCGGCGCCGGCAGGGCGGCGGCCATGGCCAGGGCCAGGAACAGGAAGGGTTTCAGTGGCACGGTGGCTGCTCCAGCGGGTTCGCTTCGGACTTCGGAGCGCCGCATTGTGCGGCGTCGTGCGGGCCCCGTCCCGGAAGGGGCCGGACCCGAGTTGACCCGTCCCAACGGATAGGAGAACAATGCCCCGTCGCCGCGAGTCGGGCACCGGGGAGGGCCATCGCGCCATGGATCTGTTCGAATCGTTCTTGGGCCGCAACGGCTTTCTGCCGCACGGCACCTGTTTCCAGTGGTCGCCTGGCCTGTTGTGGACCATGGTCGGTGCCGACGTCTTCATCGCGCTGGCCTACTTCTCCATTCCGCTGGCCATCCTGAGCTTCGTGCGCCAGCGCGGCGGCCTGGGGGCGGGCTATGGGGCACTGCCCTGGCTGTTCAGCGCCTTCATCTTCGCCTGCGGCGTGACGCATGTGCTCCACATCTGGACCGTCTGGCGCCCCGATTACGGCCTGCTCGCGCTGAGCAAGCTGCTCACCGCCGGTGTCTCCACCGCCACCGCGCTGGCGCTGTGGCCGCTGATCCCGCGGGCCCTGAAGATTCCGCGGGTGCAGGAACTCCAGGCCGCCATCGCCTCGCTCGAAGCCGAGGTCGGACGCCGGCGCAGCGCCGAGGAACATCTGCTCGACAGCGAGAGCAGCCTGGCCCTGACCCTGGCCAGCATCGAAGCCGGCTTCATGGCCACCGACGCCCAGGGCCGCATCACCCGGCTCAACGCCGTGGCCGAACGCATCACCGGCTGGACCCAGGCCGAGGCCCGGGGCCAGAGCATGTGGCAGGTCTTCGACCGCGAGGACCGGCCGGCCGAATGGCTGCAGAGCAACCCCGTCGAGGTGCTGCTGTCGCTGGGGGCCGACGTGGGCATCGTGCACGACACCTGGGTGCGTTCGCGCCAGGGCGGCCGCACCCGGGTGGACGTGCGCACCGCCGTCACCCGCGACGAAACGGGTGCCACCGTGCGCGGCCTGGTGGCGGTGTTCCGCGACGTCACCCGGCTGCGCGAGGCCGAGGCCGAACTGCCGCGGCTGGCGGCCATCGTCGAGTCGTCGGAGGACGCGATCATCGGCAAGACGCTGGACGGCCGCATCACCAACTGGAACCCGGCCGCGCACCGGATGTTCGGCTACAGCGCCGAAGAGGCCGTGGGCCAGCCCGTCCAGATGCTCTTCCCCAGCGGCCGCGAGAGCGAAGAGACCGCCTTGCTGGCCGCGCTGGCCAGTGGCCAGCGCGTGGCGCCCTTCCACACCGAGCGCATCACCAAGGACGGGCGCGAGGTGCAGGTGCTGGTGTCGATTTCGCCCATCCGCGACGACGCCGGGCGCATCGTCGGGGCGAGCAAGATCGCGCGCGACGTCTCGCACCTGCGCCAAGCCGAAGCCGCCTTGCTGGAAAGCCAGGCCCGGCTGGAGTTCTCGCTGGAAGCCGGGCAGATCGGGGACTGGGACTTCGACATCGACACCAACGTCTCCCACCGTTCGCTGCGCCATGACCGCTGCTTCGGCTACAGCGAGCCGCTGCCCGTCTGGAACATGGAGATCTTCCTGCAGCACGTGCACCCGGCCGACCGCGACGCGGTGGCCCGGGAGCTTTCCCTGGCCATCGCCGAGGAGCGCGACTGGCACGACGAGTACCGCGTCGTCTGGCCCGACGGCAGCGTGCACTGGATCAGCGCCCACGGCAGCCTGTTCCAGCCGCCCGGGCAGCCGCGGCGGCTGCTGGGCATCGTCATCGACATCACCCGCCACAAGCGCGGCGAGGAAGTGCGCCTGACGGCCCAGCGCCTGGAAGCCGAAAACCGGCAGATCCAGGAGTCCAGCCGCCTGAAGAGCCAGTTCCTGGCCAACATGTCGCACGAACTGCGCACGCCGCTCAACGCCATCATCGGTTTTGCCGACCTGCTGCGCAGCGGGGCCGTCGCTGTCGAATCGCCGAAGCACGGGCAGTTCCTGGGCCACATCGGCAGCAGCGGGCGACACCTGCTGCAGCTCATCAACGACGTGCTCGACCTGTCGAAGGTGGAATCCGGCAAGTTCGAGTTCCAGCCCGAGCCCGTGGACCTGCCGCAGCTCGTGGCCGACGTGGTGGGCGTGCTGCACACCCAGGTGCAGAACAAGCAGCTGGCGCTGCAGCTCGACATCGCGGCCGATCTGGGCCCGTTGCGGCTCGACCCGGCGCGCCTGAAGCAGGCGCTCTACAACTACCTGTCCAATGCCATCAAGTTCACGCCGCCGGGCGGGCAGCTGTGGGTGCGGGCCAGGCCCGAAGGCGAGGCCCACTTCCGGCTGGAAGTGGCCGACACCGGCATCGGCATCGCCGTGGCCGACCTGCCGCGGCTGTTCGTCGAGTTTCAGCAGCTCGACAGCGGCTACAACAAGCAGCATCAGGGCACGGGCCTGGGTCTGGCGCTGACACGGCGGCTGGTGCAGGCCCAGGGCGGCAGCGTGGGCGTGCGCAGCGTGCCGGGGCAGGGCAGCGTCTTCCACCTCGTCATGCCGCGACAGGCCGTTGCCGGCTCGATGGGGGCTGCTGCGCCGCAGCTGCTGGTGGTCGACGACGACAGCCCGCAGCGCGCGCTGCTGGCGGCGGCTCTTCGACAAGCCGGGTGCCTGGTCGACCTGGCGGCGGACGGCGAACAGGCGCTGCTGCAGGCCCGAGCGCGGCCCTACGACGCCATCTCGCTGGGTCTGCTGCTGCAGGGCCAGGGTGGCCTGTCCATGCTGGGCGACCTGCGCGAACACGGCGAGAGCCGCGAGACCCCGGTGCGCGGCCTGAGCGTGGCGGTGGGGCCGCAGAGCAGCGCGTCCTTCGCGGTGGCCAACGTGCTGCCCAAGCCGATGCAGGGCCATGAAGTGCTGCAGGCCCTGGCCGCCCATGGCGTGCCAGCGCACGGCGGTTGCCGCGTGATGGTGATCGACGACGACCCGCTGGCGCTGGACCTGATGCACCACGCGCTGCTGGCGGGTGGCTACGACGACCGTGGCTGGACCGATGGCCGCATCGCGCTGCAGGAATTGCCGGCCTGGGCGCCGCACGCCATCGTGCTCGACCTGATGATGCCGGGCTTCGACGGCTTTGCCGTGCTCGACGCGCTGGAACAGATGCCCGACTGGCGCAACACCCCCGTGTTCATCTGGACCAGCCTGCTGCTCACCGACGAGGAATTCAACCAGC
>JANOBX010000223.1:0-14062 GCA_031411875.1 Burkholderiales bacterium
GCGGGCCGCTTCAGCTTCAACGTCAGCGCGGCCAGCGGCGGCGGGCGCTGCGAGGCCTGCGAGGGCGACGGCGTGATCAAGGTCGAGATGCACTTCCTGCCCGACATGTACGTGCCCTGCGACGTGTGCCACGGCGCCCGCTACAACCGCGAGACACTGGAGATCCTCTACAAGGGCAAGCACATCACGCAGGTGCTGGACCTGACGGTGGAGGACGCCTTCAAGTTCTTCAGCGCCGTGCCCAACCTCGCGCGCAAGCTGCAGACGCTGCTGGATGTGGGCCTGGGCTACATCCGCCTGGGCCAGGCCGCCACCACGCTGAGCGGCGGCGAGGCGCAGCGCGTGAAGCTGGCGCTGGAGCTCTCCAAGCGCGACACCGGCCGCACGCTCTACATCCTGGACGAACCCACCACGGGCCTGCACTTCCACGACACGCGGCTGCTGCTGAAGGTGCTGCACCAGCTGCGTGACGCCGGCAACACCATCGTCGTCATCGAGCACAACCTGGACGTCATCAAGACCGCCGACTGGCTCATCGACATGGGCCCCGAAGGCGGCGCCGGTGGCGGGCTGGTGGTGGTGGCCGGCACGCCCGAGGACGTGGCCGCTTGCGAGGCCAGCCACACCGGGCGCTTCTTGAAGGCGCTGCTGTGAGGGCGCAGGCCTCGGCCTGGACCGCCCGCCGGGCGCCGCGCATCGGTCGGCGCGGGGTGCTGAGGCCATGAACCGCGGGCGCCGGCGTCTGGGTGCTGCGGTGGCCCGCCTGCTGGCTGCCGCCGCGCTGGGCACGGCGTTCACGCTCGCGGGCTGCTCGCGCAAGACGAGCCGCGGCCGCGCCGTGCCAGCCGGCGCCACGGTCCTGGCCCTCGGCGATTCGCTCACCTTCGGTACCGGCGCCACGACCGACACCAGCTACCCCGCGGCCCTGGCGCCGCTGACCGGCTGGCAGATCGTCAATGCCGGCGTGCCCGGCGACACCGCGCTGCAGGCGCTGGAGCGGCTGCCCGCGCTGCTGGCGCAGCACAACCCGGCGCTGGTGCTGCTGTGCATCGGCGGCAACGACCTGCTGCGCCGCGCCAACGAGGACGCCACGCGCGCGCACATCCGCCAGGCCTGCGAAGCCGCGCTGGCCGCCGGCGCGCAGGTGCTGCTGGTGGCGGTGCCCAGGCCCACGCTGGCCGCACGTTTCACCGGCTCGCTGACGGATCACCCGATGTACGGCGAGATCGCCGAATCGCTGCAGCTGCCGCTGCACCGCCAGGGCTGGGCCGAGGTGCTGGCCGACGAACGGCTGCGCGCCGACGCCATCCACGCCAATGCGGCCGGCTACGCGCAGTTTGCGCAAGGGCTGCTGGCCACGCTGCGCACCGCCGGCCTGCTGGCCTGAGCGCGGCGTGCGGCCTGCTGCGGCCGGCGGCCCGTCGGCCTAGACTCGCCACGCCCCTTTCCAAGACCGAATCCGCAGGTGCACCATGTCCTTGACCATCGACTACTACCTGGCTCCGCAGTCCCCGTGGACCTACCTCGGGCACGAGCGTTTCCTGCGCATCGCGCAGGCCGGGGGTGCCACGGTGCGCCTGTTCCCCGTCGACCTGGGCGGCAAGATCTTCCCGGTCTCGGGTGGCCTGCCGCTGGGCCAGCGGGCGCCGCAGCGGCAGGCCTATCGGCTGGTGGACCTGGCGCGCTTTCGCGACAGCCTGGGCCTGCCCCTGAACCTGAAGCCCAGGCACTTCCCGGTGCCGGCCGATGACGCGGCGCGCCTGATCATCGCGGTGGAGCATGCCGACGGCACGGCCGCCGCGTTGCGCCTGGCCGGTGCGGTGCTCAGCGCCGTGTGGGTGCAGGAGCGCGACATCGCCAGCGCCGCCACGCGCGCCGAGCTGCTGGCCGAATGCGGGCTGCCTGCGCAGCGCGCCACCGAGGCCCAGGCGCCCGACGTGCAGGCCGCGTACGAGCGCCACACGCAGCAGGCCATCGACGCCGGCGTCTTCGGTTCGCCCAGCTACGTGCTGAACGGCGAGATCTTCTGGGGTCAGGACCGGCTCGATCTGCTGCAGTGGCGGCTGTCGCAGGCCCGGTAGCCCGCGCCGCACGGGCACAAAAAAAGGGGCCCCTCGGGGCCCCTCTGACTGTCAGCCAGACCTCTTACTTGAGGTGCTTGCTGATTTCCTTGGTCATGCCGAACATGCTGATGGGGCTCACGCCGACGACGGCCTTGAGCTTGGCATCGGCATTGATCATCGTGCGCTTGACCTTGTCTTGAAGGTTGTTCTTCTTGATGTACTCCCACACCTTCTTGGTGACCTCGGTGCGCGGCAGCGGCTTGTCGCCGATGACGGCCGCCAGTGCGGCGCTCGGGGTCATGGCCTTCATGAAGGCGGCGCTGGGCGCGCGCTTCTTGGCCGGTGCGGCGGCCTTCTTGGCCGGAGCCGCAGCCTTCTTGGCGGGCGCTGCCTTCTTGGCCGGAGCGGCCGCAGCCTTCTTGGCCGGTGCAGCCTTCTTGGCCGGGGCCTTTTTCGCGGGAGCTTTTTTCGCAGTTGCCATTTGGATGTTCTCCGTCAGTGGATGAGGGATGCCGCGTGCCGTGCAGGTCTCTTGAAGCGATGAACCACGAAGGATCTGTCTGTGCTAGCAAACGAGCAGCCGCGATGGTACTGCCTGCACGGGGTACTGAGAAGCGGTTTTCCTAGGTAAAAGCAGCATCTGCACCACGTTATGCTGCCCTCATGAAGATCATCGTGCGTTGGTTGTTGCTGGCCGCAGCGCTGCTGCTGGTGGCTCACCTGTACCCGGGCGTGTCGGTGGCGAGCTTCAGCGCGGCGTTGTGGGCGGCCCTGGTGCTGGGTTTGTTCAACACGCTGGTGCGGCCGCTGCTGGTGCTGCTGACGCTGCCGGTGACGCTGATCACGCTGGGGCTGTTCCTCTTCGTGATCAACGCGCTGATGTTCTGGGCCGCGGCCTCGGTGCTCACCGGCTTCAACGTGGCGGGCTTCAGCGCGGCCCTGATCGGCTCGCTGCTGTACAGCGTGTGCGGCATGGTCATCGACGCGGCCACCGAGCGGCTGTTCAACAACCGCTCACCGTCCTGACCGGCCAGCGCTGCCCGCGTCTACTGCGGCAAGGGCTCTTCCGGCGCGCCGCGGTTGTTGTCGCTGATGCCGCGGGCTTCCAGCTGCAGCTGGCGCCGCAGGGCCTGGATCTGGCGCAGCCGCGCGTCGATCACCGAGGCTTCGATGAAGTCCTGCCCGGTGGCGCTGCGCGACACCGCCTGCGCCGCGCGCAGGCGATCGGCCGCACCGGTCAGGTCGCCCACCACCGCGCGGGCCTCGGCCGCGGCGCGCATGGCCCGCAGCTTCAGGCCCAGCGCGTCGGCGCTGGCGGCCAGCGACTCCCAGGCCAGGCCGTCCTGCGGACGCTCGGCGACCCAGGTCTGCAGCGCCTCGGTGTTGCGCCGCAGCGCCGCGGTCTGGCTGCCGGGTGCGGCGCGGTGCAGGTCGAGCACCGCCTGCGCGCGCAGCAGCATCTGCGGCCGGTTGTTCGCCGATGGGGCGATGGCGTCGAGCGCCTGCAGCGCGCCGGGAGCGTTGCCGCGCGCCAGCCGCAGCTGCGCCTGCAGCAGCTGCAGGTCGCGCTCGGCCGCGGGGTCACGGGGCGATGCGGTGGTGGCCGCAGCCAGGGCCTCGGCGGCCAGGGTCTCGGCGCGCGCGTGGTCCTTCAGCAGCGACGCGGCCAGCGCGCCGCCGTACAGCGCGCCCACGCGGTCGGCCAGCAGCGGCGACGAGCTGCCGCCGTTGAAGCGCTGCAGCGACTGCGCGGAGTCGTCCATCATCACGCGGGCCCGTGCCTGCATCACGGCGTGGCGCAGCGTGGGCAGCAGCGGTGCGTTGTTGCTCAGCAGCGCGCGGTTGCGGGCCTCGGAGATGCGGTCCACCGTGAGCGGGTGGCTGCGCAGGTAGGGGAAGCCGCTGTTGTCGTTGAGCCGGGTCGCGAGGTCGAGCTTCTCGAACATGGCGCCCATGCCGGCGGTGGAGAAGCCGGCCTCGGCCAGCAGGCCGTAGCCCACGCGGTCGGCCTCGCGCTCCATGTCGCGCGAGAAGTTCAGCTGCCCCTGGATGGCCGCGGCCTGCCCGCCCATCATGGCCGCGTTGGCCATGTCGGTGCTGTTGCTGCGGCTGGCGGCCAGGATGCCCAGCAGCATCGTGGCCAGCGCCACCATCGAGGCCCGCTGCTGCGGCGCGATGCTGCGTGCGATGTGGCGCTGCGTGACGTGCGTCAGCTCGTGCGCCAGCACCGACGCCAGCTGGTCCGACGCGCTGGTGAGCGCGATCAACCCCAGGTGCACGCCCACGTAGCCGCCGGGCAGCGCGAAGGCGTTGACGCTGCGGTCGCGCACGAGAAAGGCCTCCCACGCAAACGCCTGGTCGGTCTCGGCATGGATGTCGCCGCGCTGGCGCGCCGCGCGCACCAGCGGCTGCCACAGATCCTGCAGATACGCGTGCAGCACGGGGTCGTCAAGGAAGACGGGGTCGCGCCGGCCCTCGCGCATGATCTGGTCGCCGAGGCGGCGCTCGGCGCCCACGCTGAGGTCTTCGGAGGCCGATTCGCCCAGGGCCGGCAGGCGCACCTGCGCCAGGGTCGGGGATACCAGCCCGGTGCTGGCCAGGATGCCGGCCAGCAACAGGCACAGCGTGCGTTGGAGAGGGCGGCGGTGCGGCGTGGACGGGGTGCGGCTCAAGCGGTTCTCAAGGCAGGGCTGTGTGCAGCGGAGCGGGTTGGAGCCGAAGCCTGAGGCGACGTTCCGTCGATCGGTGGTTGGCTATCATGACATCGCCATGTTGCTGACCGCGAACCCATGACCTCACCCCTGACTCACTTCGACAACCAGGGCCAGGCGCACATGGTCGACGTGGGCGCCAAGGCCGAGACACACCGCGTGGCGCGTGCCACCGGCCACATTCGCATGCTGCCCGCCACCTTCGAGCTGATCGCCAGCGGCCAGGCCAGGAAGGGCGACGTGATCGGCATCGCGCGCATCGCCGCCATCCAGGGCGCCAAGCGCACCGCCGACCTGGTGCCGCTGTGCCATCCGCTGCCCATCACGCGCGTGGCGGTGGACTTCGAGCTCGACCGCGACACCGCCACCGTGCACTGCACGGCGCAGGTCGAGACCCTGGGCCGCACTGGCGTGGAGATGGAAGCGCTGACCGCCGTGCAGGTGGGGCTGCTGACGGTCTACGACATGTGCAAGGCGGCCGACAGGGGCATGGTGATGGGCGGCATCCGCGTGCTCGAGAAGCAGGGCGGCAAGTCGGGGCACTGGGTGGCCGAAGGCTGAACCCGGGCCCCGGGTTCAGCGGGCGGGCAGGAACTGCTGCCAGCTCTGTGTGAGGGCCGGCGCCTCGCACTGGAAGGGCTGCGGCATGGCCGTGGAGGCGGGTGCCGACGCGGCCGGTGGCACTGCGGCCTCGTTGGCGCAGGCGTCGAAGAAGCCATCGGACTCGGCCTTGCCGAACTCGCGCAGGCGCGCCGCCACGTGGCGTGCCGCGTCCAGCTCACCCTGCGCGGCCAGCGCCTGCGACCAGGCCGTCATCAGGCGCGTGTCCAGCAGGTAGTGCGTGGTGCGGTCGAAGGCCTGCGCCGGCACCGTGCCGGGCGGCGCCGAGGTCACCGCGGCGTAGTCGGCGTGGTGACCGAAGAACACGCTCTGCTGGCCGCGCGCGATGCGCTGCGCCAGCGGCGCGGCGCCCGGCTCGGCCACGAAGATGGCGGCCACGCGGCTGTAGTCCCACACCGAGAACAAGGCGCCGGCCACCAGGGCCCAGCCGGCCAGCCGCAGCGTCGGCACGCGCGTGTGCGCGGCTGCCGCGCCATCGGCCGCCGGCCCGCGCAGCGCGTAGCCGAAGGCCCAGGCCGTGGGCAACAGGAAGTAGGCGTACCACAGCGGATATTCGAGCAGGCTGTGCAGCCCGATCATCAGCACCATCATCACCGCGCCGCGCTGCGTGGTGCCAGCGTCGCCTTCGGCCCGCCAGGCCAGCCAGGCTCCACGGCCCAGGGCCCACAGCAGCAGCCCCAGCACCAGGGCCGCCAGCGGCAGGCCGAGCTCCACCGCCAGCTGCAGCGGCAGGTTGTGCGTGTGGTCGAAGAAGGCCGTGGGGCGACCCGGGAAGGGTGTGAGCGTCCACGCGAAGTTGAAGTTGCCGAAGCCCACGCCGGTCCACGGGTGCGCCTGGATGAGCGCGAGCGTGTTCTTCCAGATGCCGAAGCGCGAGCCGGAGATGTCGCTCTCGGCCAGCCGCGCGGTGCCGCCGAAGTTGTGCGACGACAGCGCGGCCCATTGCGCCAGGCCCCACCAGGCGGCGGCGTAGACCAGCGGTGCGGCCAGCAGCAACAGCCGCGCTGGCCGCGAGAGGCGGCGGTCGAACAGGCCCCACAGGCCAAGCAGTAGCACGCTGACGAGGCCGGTGCGCGAGGCCGGCAGCACCACCGCAAACACGAAGGCCGCCAGCAGCGCCGCAGCCCAGCGCACCGACAGCCGCCGCAGATCGAGCAGCACGACGACCGAGATGCACGACCACAGCAGCAGGCTGCTGAGGTGGTTGGGCTGTCGCAGGTTGCCGACGGCGCGGCCGGGGATGCCGGAGGCGGCGATCCAGGTGCCGTCTGGGAGGGAGGGGGTGAAGACCTGGATGAGGGCGATCAGGAGGTTCAGGACGCCTGCGGTGAGCCAGGCCCAGGCGAAGGCGGTGAAGAGGGCTTCGCGGCCGACCTGCTGACGCGCGCAAGTGGCCGTGCCAGCCAGCGCCAGCAGTCCGGCTGCTGCCAGGAGGGTCACCGCGGACAGGCCAAGCGGCGAGGGCAGCGCAGCCCCCGCCCAGCTCCAGCCTGCAGCGCCGATCAAGAGCCCCAGCGCGGCTGGCAACCCCCCGAACTGCTTCTGATCCCAGCCGCCTGCCGCCACGGCCACAAAGGCCCCCCACAGCGCGCAGGCAAGTGCTTGATTGAGGAAGGTGGGGGAAGGGGAGGCGTTGAACGCCAGCAGCGAGGGAAGGGCTGCTGCTGCAACGACGATGAGGACGACCGGTCGGGTGGGGTTCATGGCGGCAGCGACGCCGCGACCGGTTGCGCGCGCATGAGGCAGGATCGTATCAAGCCACTGGCATCTTGCCCGCGAGTTCTCTGGCGCGCGCCCAGTAGCTGTCAACCGGCTGCACCCGACTGTAGAGACCCGCTTGCAGAAGGTGCTGGCGAAGCTTGGGCAGGTGATACCACGGCACGGCCGGCACCAGGTGGTGCTCGGCGTGGACGTTCATGTTGAACGGCGACAGGAAGAAGCGCTCGAACGGGTTGGATGCGAACGAGTGAAGCCCTGGTTCAGCCGAAGCGGCTTGCGCATGCTCCAGGCAGGACCGGATCGAATTGAGGCCAATCATCACTGTCAGCATCGGTACCAGCCACAGCACCAGATAGGCGTACCACCACCCGGTGAACAGCCATGTGGCCGCAGCAATCCAGCTCTGGGAGACGACGACCGACACAAGGTCAAGCGCGCGTTCTCCGGGTGGAGCGGCGCGCTTGGGTCCCGATCGGACGGGCTGCCCAGGGCCGCGGCCCAGCAGCTTGAGCACGATCGGCAGCGTCATGCCGCCCACCAGGGCAGCGCCAAGCCACCGGCGAAAGGCTGTCGCGCTGGCGAAGCGCCGGATGTCGTAATACTGGCGATCGACGTCGGCGTCGCGACCGAACTGGGTGTGATGGTTCAGGTGGTTGCTGCGCATGGCGCCCAAGGGTGCGCCGTGAGGGCCGTGCAGCACCCAGCGGCACAGGGCGTCGTTGACGGCGCGCCTGTCACTCAGCAGGTAGTGCAGGCCGTCGTGCCCCAGGATGTTGAGGTGGTACTGCAGTGTTCCGATCAGCAGCGCCGCCGGCAGCAAGGCCCAGGCCCCGAGCAGCCCGGCAGCCCACCAGCACAGGACGATGCCCAACCAGGTGCGGGCGGCACCCCATACGCTCCAGCTCAAACTGCGCTGGAAAAGTTCACGCGGGATGCGGGCCGCCAATGAGGCCGTGGACGCGGGAGCGGTGATCTCAGCAGCCACGGCGCGCCACCACGCGGATGTTGCTGGTGCGGCCGCCGCACGCGGCGCGCAACAAGTCGAAAGCGGTCACAGCCATGGTCAGCGGCACATTCGTCAGATGAAACCACCGTGCCAGCTTCGGCCAGCGACTTTCGGACACCCGATGGTGGAGAGACTGTGTCCAGAATGCTGGACTCGCGAGATAGCTCACGCGGGACACCTGCAGACCGTGGCTGGACAGCAACCGCGACAGGTTGTCGCCGTTGAACAGGTAGAAGTGCCGAGGGAAGTGGTAGCCGCCCCAGTGCCGCGCTCGGAACCACTTGAAATCAAGACCACTGGTTGAAGGTGTTTCGACGAGCAGGTATCCACCCGGCTTCAGCAAGCGTCGGCAGGCTTGAAGCAGCGCATCGATGTCTGCGAAGTGCTCGATGACCTGATTGAGCAAGATGACGTCGAACCGAGCCTGCCCCGGCACCTGCTCGATCGGCCCCGGGTGGGTAACGAACCCCTCTTGATCGAGTCGGAGCAGGCTCGGCTCGTGCATCTCATTGGCATGCAGCACCCATCCAGGCTTGCCGTACCGCCGCAGCAGACGCAGCATGGCGCCGGAGCCGCAACCCACGTCAAGGAGGTCCGCCTTCTCGCCTGCCAGCTGGCGCACGACGTTCACCTTGCCGCGCTGCACGAAGTCGCGTGCCATGCGAATGAAGGCCGGGAAACTCTCGAATCGATAGGGTTCGTAGTGAGGTGGATAGATCCTGCCGAGTTCGTTTGGCGCGGGACGCTCGCGCAGGTAGACCAAACCGCTGGGCAGCGAGCGCACGAATTCGAATTCGTTGCTGCACGTGCCGTACTCAAAATCGCGCCCTCGCGCCAGCGGCTCCACGGCGGTGTCATCGGGGAACAGACTGGCGGCCCGTTCCGTGTGGACGGGTTGCGCTGCATCTGGAAGCGTCATCGGTGCACTCATGCCACACCCGCCTCGCCGCCCAGACACACGAGATTGGAGTTCAGACCGAGCAGTTTGACGCCCTGGACATGGCCGCTGACACCTGGGGGCAGCATGGATTCGAAGTCGCGCATCGATAGCAGGTTGAGGTTTTCGGTCCGAGCCCAGAAGTCCTTGCCGAGCAGGCTCAGCAAGGCTTGGTGCTGCCGTTGAGGTAGCCAGTGCACAAGCGGCAGGATGGTGTGGAAATCGACAGGGAACCAACGATTGGGGGTCGTCATGCAAAACCGTCGCGACACGCGCGCGATTTCTCTCACGAAAGCGGCCTGCGCCTCGCGGTCGCCCACGTGCTCGATCACCGCCGAGCAGAAGCAGGCATCGAACGACTTGTCCTCGAAAGGCAGAGGACCTGGAGTGATCTGCACGAAGTTGACGGCGGGAAAGCGGTCACGGAGGCCGGTCACGGGCTCGATGCTGGCCGCAGTCAATTGTTCTGGCCAGGGGTAGACCTGCTCGAAGTGATTCGATTCCGGCAAGGACAGATCGGGCGTGACGCCCAGGTCCAGGACAAGGCTGCCGGGGCCGGGCCGGGCGTAGGCCATGAAAGTCTCGAACATGCGCTGGCGGGCCCGTATCGCGTAGTGCGAGCGCAGACGAGCCAGCGGATGGCCAAGGCTGAAATAGTCGATTGCAGTGCTGCTCGGCTTCATCGGGAAGGCCAGTTGGTCAGGACGATTCCACCCATGATCACCAAACCCCCGACGAGCATTTGCGGAGTCAGCGCATCGCCCAGCCACTTGTGTGCAAGCCATGGCACTGCCACAAAACCGAGGCCGAAGAACGCAAAGGCCTGCGTGATCGGCACCCGTGACAGTACCCACAGCCACAGCACCATGCCGGCGACGTACAGGAGCAGTGCCACGGCGGTGGTGGCGTTGAGCCAGCCGGCAAGTCCCGGCAGCCCTTCGCGTGCCGCCCTCATCGACGACGCCCTCAGCAAGACCTGGCCCACGGAGCCGAGCGCGACACAGGACAGACTGAGCAAGATATCAGCGAGGCGCATGGCGGTCGGCGGCGAGGGTGTCGATGCCGCGCCGACCGTTGAGCGGCAGGGCGCACGGGAACCGGGCGACGTCCTCCGGCCAGGACTTGACGGTGCCGATGAGTTCGCTCCTGATCTGGCGGTCCGAACGGTAGGTGATCGACCCGCTGCCATCGATGGTCAGGTAAACGTCATAGCGGCCATAAGCAGCCGTCCAGACCGAACCCGAGCCTTCGACTTGGGTTGACAGGGGCGAGAAGATCTTCGGGCAACGGGCTTCGAAGGCATCCATGATGCGGATGGCCTGCTCGCGCGACGCCGTGAGTCCGGGATCGGGGGCCCGGAGCACCGCCCTGCAGGCCAGCAGATCGTCCATCGGTTCAGCCTTGCTCGGGCCCAGCCAGGACACCAAAGGTGCTTGATCGTCAACGACGACGCGATCGCACGAGTCGACATCCATCTGCAGCCCCAGGCGGTCGATCACCAGGTTCTGACGCAGCAGCTTCGCGCGCAGGTCCGCAGGCGGCATTGCGGGGTTGGCGGTGACCACAACCCGCGTGCGGCCCGCAAAGCGTTCGCGCAGCGCCTGGAAGCGATCCCAACCCGGCCCTTCGTTCGGCAGCGAGACCGTGCCGATCGGATTGACAAATACCGAATCGCGATGAACCGCCGATGCCAGGAACGAGCCCGAAGGGCGCCCGATCAGCACGAACAGCAAAGGCTCCTGTCGAAGCGGGTCGGGGACCGCTGCAGACAGCCAGTCCTGGGTCCAGGGTCGACCGTTCCAGCGCGGACTGCCCGCTTCGGCTGCGTGCTGCACCTGGAGCACCAGCACCAGCCCGCCGAGCACGAGCGCACGCGAGGCACCCGCCAGTCGTTGCAGCAGGTACCACAGGATCGGACCCAGGAGGTAGAACAACGGCACCGCATAACGGCCGTTCGACGAGGTGACCAGCCATCCGGCCAGCGAAACGCCGAAAAAGACCAGCGGCGCTCGCCAGTCCCGGTGTGAGCGCTGCAGAGCCGGGATCGTTGTCCACCTGAGGCGTCGCAGGGCTGCGCCCGCAGCCAGGGCCAGCGCCAGCAATGTGACCAGTGCCGGACGCAGGTCCGGCGCAACCACCTCGGTGTGCACCCATGCATCATGCAGCACGAGCCGAAAAGGGAAGCTCAGAAGCTCAGGCCAGGTCTGCGGTACGAAGCGCATGTAGCTGAACGATTCCAGCGGCGCGTCGGGGGAACGAAAGATGCCGTTGAACAACGGGTACAGCGGGCTTCCATGCTCCTGCCACAGGCGAAGGCCCCACCAGCCGTACGAGAGACAGAAGCCGATGAGCAGCGACCCGCCGGCCCAAAGAGCCAGTCGCAGGCGCTCAGACAGGCTCTGTGCGGGTGTGGCAAGAATCGCTGCAGCGAGGATGCCCGCAGCAAAAGGTGCGTTCGTCCACTTCAGGGCCGTCGCCGCGCCGACCAGCGCGGCTGCCGCGCAGGCGCTGTTCAGTCCGGGGCGTGCCACCAGCAGCCAGAGTCCGACCATCACCAGCGGGGCTGTTGTCGCGTCGATGAAGGTGCTGCCAATCTGCGAGACGACCACGGGGCTCGCGGCGCCCAGTGCCGTCATCAGCGTGGCCGCAAGGCGTGGGTGCGCGATCCCGCTGGCCAGGTGGCGCGACAGCCCGTACAAGGCCAGCAGTCCGAGGGACTGGAAGGCAGCGATGGCCGTCGCGATCGCCAGGCTCGGCCAGCCTGCAAGCTGCATCAGCGCAAAAGGCAGAAAAGGCAGCGGGTTGAGGTAGCCCTGCACCGCCGCGGCCCAGAAATCCTGGCTGATCCGGTCCTGCAGGGCGCTCTGCGCCGCATAACCGTGGTAGTTGGCGTAGTCCCAATTGACATCGCGCCCCATCACCGCGTTCATGCCCACGCACAGCGCCATGCAAGCCAACGCAGCCAGGACAAACTCGATCCTGCCTTCTTGCCTCTGCAGCACGTGGCCTGTCGGCATGGCTGCCGACACCTGCAGGGGGGCCTTGACGCTGTCGGTCATGGCCCGGGCGCCGCCGAACGGCCGTGGACGCGCAGACCCAGCACACCCAGGAACATCGACGCAAACAGCACTTGGACCCCGACCATGAACAGTGTCAAGGCGGGGATCACGATGCGCATGCCGACCCTGGGGTCGAGCGCGCCGAAGCGTGCGTCGCCCCAGGTCAGCAGTGAATGCACCGACACGCCCAGACCGGCTGCCATGAGCACCAGGCCGGTCAGAACGCCCAGTTCCAGGTTCATCCAGCGGCGCAGGCGCTGCAGGAACCGGTTGTCGGGCAATATGCGGTGCTCCACCGCAAAGACCTTGGCAAAGAGCGCGAATGTCAGCACCTGGAGCCCGCAGATGGTGGCCCCTGCGGCGTACAGCATGGTGTGGACGTCCAGCACCACGGCGCCCAGGGGCTGGGCAGAAGGTATCAGCCAGGCTTGTCCCAGGATGCCCGCGACGAACAGCCCCAGGCCGGGATACAGGAAAAGCCACCGGGGGCTGAACAACAACAGGAATCTCAGGTGCCGCCAGCCATCGCGCCAGCTGCGCAGGTGCGGCGGGCGATCCCGGCCGTCGGGCTGCAGCGTGGTGGGCACTTCAACGATGGTCAACCCGCGCAAGGAGGCCTTGACCACCATCTCACTCGCGAACTCCATGCCCTCGCAGTGCAGGCCCAGTTCAAGCATCACCTTCCGGTCAAAGCCGCGCAGCCCGCAGTGGAAGTCGCGCACGGGCGTCTTGAACAACAGCCGCCCGATGAAGCTGAGAACCGGATTGCCCAGGTAGCGGTGAAGCGGTGGCATGGCGCCTGCCTCCACGCCGCCCTTGAACCGATTGCCCATGACCAGTTGGGCTCCCTTGCGAAGCTCTGCCACGAAGGCATCGAGCCTGGAGAAATCGTAGCTGTCGTCGGAGTCGCCAAAGATCACGAAGCGACCCCTCGCTCCTTCGATGCCGGCGATGAGTGCGGCGCCATAGCCGCGGCGGGGCACATCGAGCACGCGGGCACCCAGCTCCGCGGCGAGCGCCTGCGATCCGTCGGTCGATCCGTTGTCGGCGATCAGGATCTCGCCCACGATGCCAGCACGCTCGAGAAACCCTGCCGCCTTGCGGATGCACGCGGGCAAGGTGCGCACCTCGTTCAGGCAAGGCATCAGGATCGTCAGCTCGACGGCGGACGGAACGATTGACGGCGGATTGGTTGTCATGGCTCTCGCAGGCCCCAGGGGCCCAGGTGGCTTGGCTCGCGCCAAGTGTGCTGCCCCGGTGAGGGCTCATGGGCGAGGATCAGCACCCCAAGGACCGGTCAGTTCAGTGCCGCCGGGGGCGATGATCGACGACGCATAAACGGCGAAAGGTGCCTGCAAGGGCACCCTTCATGCAACAGAGATGCAGCTGCTGGAACCAGCAGCTGTCGTGGCAAGGCTTACTTGCAGGAGCCCGGGAGCCACTTGCCCTGGGCCGCGGTGCCGGGTCGGCAGGTGAAGCCGCCCACTTGCGTCGGGATGTTGGCAACGGTCAGTGCGGTGCCGGTGGAGGTGGTCGGGGTGAGGGTGATCGTCATGTTGGCGGCACCGCGCAGGTCGGTGGCGTTGCTTGCAGTCACGGTGATCACACCGTTGGCATCGGTGTTGACCGACGCCACGTACTTGGAGGACTGCGTCGTGGTCTCACAACCCCAGTTGCCAGCACCCGGGCCGGACGTTGCCGTTTGATAGACCTCGGAAACCGAGGTGCGGCACTGGCTGGCGCCAAGGATCACTTCCGAGACCTTGGCCTTGACCGTGTAGTCCTGATAAGCCGGCAGCGCCACCGCCGCCAGGATGCCGATGATCGCCACGACGATCATCAGTTCGATCAGGGTGAAACCTTGCTGGACACGCTTCATGTTCAAAACTCCTAGAGGGGTGGGGGGATCAGTCAATGGACATCGGCTTCCCCTTACATGCAGGGGC
>JANOBX010000224.1:0-55937 GCA_031411875.1 Burkholderiales bacterium
GTGGGCTTCTCTGCCCCCGAGCTGCTGCTGCCGGGGGCCGGGGCCATCGGGCGCCCCGACCAGCCGGCTGCCGCCCCTTATTCGCCGCCCTACTGGCCGCCCGAGCAGGCCGGTGAGTATCAGCAGCGCCAGCAGACCCGCCTGGTGGCCCAGGCCGCGCGCCCGCGCGAACTGGGTGACGCCCGAGAAGGCTTCGAAACCGTATTCATGCGCAAGAACGGGGAACGCTTCCCGGTCATGATCTACGAAGCACCGCTGGTCGACGGCAGCGGCCGCCACACCGGCTGGATGAGCGCCATCGTCGACATCAGCGCGCAGCGCCGTGTCGAAGAGCTGTCGCGCCAGCAGCAGGACCGACTGCAGGCCACGGCACGGCTGGCCACGGTGGGCGAGATGGCCTCGCTGCTCAGCCACGAACTGAACCAGCCGCTGGCCGCCATCGCCAGCTATGCCAGCGGCTCGATGAACCTGCTGGATAGCGCGCCCGGCGACAGCGCCGGTCTGCCGCCGCTGCCGCCCGAGGAAGAACGCAGCATGCTGCGCCAGGCGGTGGCACGCATCGCCGAGCAGGCCGAACGCGCCGGCCGCATCATCAAGAGCGTGCATGGCTTCGTGCGCCGGCGCGAGCAGCAGCATGAGGCCCTGGGGGCGGACCTGCTGGTCGAGGCGGTGCTGCCGCTGGTGCGCCTGCAGGCGCGCAAGAGCGGCGCGCGCATCGACGTCGACGTCGTGCCGGTGGCGCAGCCGCTGCCCACCGCCGGCCGCACGCCGCGCGTGCGCTGCGACCGCACGATGATCGAGCAGGTGCTGATCAACCTCACGCGCAACGGCATTCAGGCGATGGAGGCGGCCACGCCGCTGGCCGAGCGCGTGCTGACGCTGCGCGTGCGCCAGACGCATGAGCGCTGGGTCACCTTCAGCGTGATCGACGCCGGGCCGGGCATTCCGGCAGACGTGGCCGCACGCCTGTTCACGCCCTTCTTCACCACCCGCGACGAAGGCATGGGCCTGGGGCTGAGCCTGTGCCGCACAGTGATCGAGCAACACGGCGGCGCGCTCGACTTCGGGCCCGGGCCGCTGCAGCCCGGCGCGCCGCCGGGCACGCCGCGCGGCACCGAGTTCCGCTTCACGCTGCCTGCGCCGCGCTTGCCCGACTCGGCCGAGCCGCCGAAAAAGGAAGACACTGCGGACCTCGAATCCCGCTGAAGCCAAGCCGCACGCCGATCCATGCCGACCGATTCCCGCCTGGGCATCCCCATGGTCTACCTGGTCGACGACGAGGAGGTCGTGCGCGACGCCCTGGCCTGGCTGCTGCGTTCGCGCCGCCTGCTCAGCGAAGGTTTCGCCAGCGCCGATGCCTTCGAGGCCTGGCTGGCATTGCGCGGCGGGCCCCAGGAATGGCCGAACGCCCCGTCGTGCCTGGTGCTGGACGTGCGCATGCCCGGCACCAGTGGACTGGTGCTGTTCGAGCGCCTGGCCGAACAGGGCTGGCTGGCGCAGCTGCCGGTGATCTTCCTCACCGGCCATGGCGACGTGCCCACGGCGGTGGCGGCCGTCAAGCGCGGCGCCTTCGACTTCGTCGAGAAGCCCTTTTCCAACAACCTGCTCGTCGACCGCGTCGACCAGGCCCTGGCGCAGAGTGCGGCCTCGCTGGGCCGGCGCCAGGAGCGGGCGGCCGGCGCCCGCGCCCTGGCCGAGCTGACCGACCGTGAGCGCGAGGTCATGCGGCTGGTGGTGGAAGGCCGGCCGAACAAGCTCATCGCCGACGCCCTGGACATCAGCGTGCGCACGGTCGAAGTGCACCGCGCGCGGGTCTTCGACAAGATGAACGTGAAATCTGCCGTCGAGCTGGCCAACCGGCTGCGCGACGACGGCCTGGGGGACGGGGCTTGACATTGACCGAGCGCGGTGGCGAATTCGGGCTGATCGCGCGCCACTTCACCCGCCCTGCGCGCGACGGCCGCGTCGTGCTCGGCGTAGGCGACGACTGCGCGCTGGTGCAGCCCGACGCCGGCCAGCAGCTGGCCATCAGCAGCGACATGCTGGTCGAGGGCCGGCATTTCCTGTCGACCGTGCGGCCCGAGCGCCTGGGCCACAAGGCGCTGGCGGTGAACCTGTCGGACCTGGCGGCCTGCGGCGCCGAGCCCCTGGCCTGCACGCTGGCCCTGGCGCTGCCGCGCGTCGACGACGAGTTCCTCGCCGGCCTGGCCCGTGGCCTGTGGGCACTGGCCGACGCGCACGGCATCGCCCTAGTGGGCGGCGACACCACGGCCGGGCCGTTGAACCTCTGCATCACCGTGTTCGGCCAGGTGCCGGCGGGCCAGGCCCTGTTGCGCAGCGGTGCGCGTCCCGGCGACGAGCTCTGGGTCAGCGGCACGCTGGGCGACGCTCGGCTGGCGCTGGAGGTGTTTCGCAGCAGCCTGTCGCTGGCCACGCTGGGTGCCGACTTCGACCAGCTCCGCCTGGCCATGGAACTGCCGCAACCGCGCGTGGCGCTCGGGCTGGCACTGCGCGGGGTGGCCAGCAGTGCCATCGACCTGAGCGACGGCCTGGCCGGTGACCTCGGCCATGTGCTGGCGCGTTCGGCGGTGGGCGCCACGGTCGACGTCGACGCCTTGCCGCGCAGTGCCGTGCTGGCGGCGCAGCCCCTGGTGCTGCAGCATGAATGCCTGCTCGCCGGCGGCGACGACTACGAACTGCTCTTCACCGCGCCGCCGGGCCGCCGCAGCGCGGTGCTGGCCGCAGCCCGCCAGGCCGGTGTGCCGGTGAGCTGCTGCGGGCGCATCGACGCCGAGCCGGGCTTGCGCGTGGTCGACGGCCAGGGCCGGCCCGTGCAGGGCCCCTGGCGCGGTTTCGACCACTTCGGCACCTGAACGAGCTTGCACACGCGATGAACGCCGCCATCCGCCCGAACGCCTGCTTCATGCGCCGACATCCCGCCCACTGGCTGGCCTTGGGTTTCGGCAGCGGTCTGTCGCCCAAGGCGCCGGGCACGGTCGGAAGCCTGTGGGGCTGGGTTGCGTTCCTGGTGCTGGATCGCCTCTGGCCGGAGCTGCCCTGGGGCTGGCTGATCGCGGCGGCCTTGCTCGGCGGCTGGTGGGCCTGCACCCTGACGGCCCAGCACCTCGGCACGGCCGACCCCGGCGCCATCGTCTGGGACGAGATCGCCGCGATCTGGCTGGTGCTGTGGCTGTGGACACCGGCAGGCTTCTGGGCGCAGCTGCTGGCCTTCGGGCTCTTCCGCTACTTCGACGCCGCCAAGCCCGGCCCGGTGGGCTGGGCCGACCGGCTGTTCAAGCTGCAGCCCGGGCAGGCCATCGGCTGGCGCCAGGGGGTGGGCATCCTGCTCGACGACCTGGTGGCGGCCGGCTGCACCCTGCTGGTCCTGGCCCTGGCGAGTTTCGGCCTGAGCCGTTGGTGATGACGGAGGAAACCGCCCTCGACGCCGCCGTGCAGGCCCTGGCCACGGCCTTGCGGGCCAGAGGCTGGACGATGGCTACGGCCGAAAGCTGCACCGGCGGCATGATCGCCGCGGCCTGCACTTCGCTGGCGGGTTCCAGCGACTGGTTCGAGCGCGGTTTCGTGACCTACAGCAACCTCGCCAAGACCGAGCTGCTCGGTGTCGACGCAAAGCTGATCGCCGAGCATGGTGCGGTCAGCGAGGAAGTGGTCAGGGCCATGGTGCGCGGGGCCTGGCAACGGGCTGGGGTCGACATCGCCGTGGCGGTGACCGGCATTGCCGGCCCGGGCGGGGCGGTGCCCGGCAAGCCGGTCGGCACGGTCTGGCTCGGCTGGGGCGGGGCCTGGGGCGTGACGGCCGTGCGCCTGCAGCTCACCGGTGACCGCGGCGAGGTGCGCCGGGCGACGATGATGGAAGCCCTGCGGCGGCTGACGGCGGCGGCGCAGGAACCCGTGCTCGACGCCGGCGCTGCACCCGACGTGCCGCCGCTGCGGGCTTTGCTGTGCGGCGACTTCGACCCCGGCGAAGAGGCCCAGTGGCGCGAGGCCCTCGCCCTCGCCGCCCCGCAGGCGCGCTGGCTCAGCCTGGACGAGGCCCGCGCCAGTCCGGGTGCGGTGCAGGCCGCACTGGTGGCCAACCCGCCGCCCGGCAGCCTGCAGGGCCTGCCGGGCCTGCGCCTGATCCAGAGCCTGTGGGCCGGTGTCGACCGGCTGCTGGCCGACACCAGCCTGCCCGCCGGCGTGCCCGTGGCGCGCATGGTCGACCCCGCCATGAACGCCGCGATGGCCGAGACCGCGCTCTGGGCCACCCTGGCCCTGCAGCGCGGCTACTTCGCCTATGCACGCCAGCAACGGGAAAGCCTGTGGCGCACGCACGCGCAGCGCCGTGCGCAAGACCTGCAGGTGCTGGTGCTCGGCCAGGGCCAGATGGGCACAGCCGCGGCCGCAGCGTTGGCACGTCAAGGCCTGCGCGTGCGCGGCTGGCGGCGGGACGGCACGCCCTTAGTACCGCTGCTGGCCACCAGCGACGTGGTCATCAACCTGCTGCCGCTGACGGCGGCCACCCGCGGCCTGATCGACGCCGCCTTCCTGGCCGCGCTGCCCCGTGGTGCAGGCCTCGTGAACCTGGCGCGGGGCGCCCACGTCGTCGACGCCGACCTGCTGGCGGCGCTGGACAGCGGGCATCTGGGCCACGCCGTGCTCGATGTCTTCCACACCGAACCGCTGCCGGTCGGCCACCCTTTCTGGCAGCACCCGCGGGTGACGGTGCTGCCCCACGCCGCCGCCTTCACCGACCCGCGCAGTGCCGCCCAGATCGCGGTGGCCAATGTTCAGGCCGCCCTGCGCGGCGAGACCCCGGCACACCTGGTCGAACGCGGGCGCGGCTACTGAAGACCTGGCCCCGGCGCCGGCTTCAGGCGCGCAGCACCAGGCGCCGGGCCGGTGCCGCTGGCGGGCTGCCCCGGGCGGGCTGGGCCTGCAGGGCCATCAGCACCAGCCGGCGCAGGGCTTCCCAGGGTTCGGTGGGCCAGCCGGGGTGGCGCAGGCCCTTGCACAGGCCGTCGCACAGGCTGGCGGCGTCCAGCAGGTGTGCGAGCTGATGGTCAGCCAGCACCGGCAGCAGCCGTTCGAACAGCTTCTCGCGCAGCCCCCAGGCCCGCGCTTCCTTCAGGGCCAGCGGCAAAGGCCGCCCCTGGTCCAGCGCCGTGCGGCCGCGGGCAAGGGCCCGGATGTCGTCGGCCAGCATCCACTGCACCATCACCGCCGACTCGCCTTCGTGGCGCAGGCCGTCCAGCACGCGCAGGGCGCGCGCCACCTGGCCGGTCCACACCGCCTCGGTGAGCTTGACGACGTCGTAGCGGGCCACGTTCAGCACGGCAGCCTCGACCTGCTCGAACGCGAGTTCGCCGGGCGGATGGAGAAGCCCGAGCTTCTGGATTTCCTGGTGCGCGGCCAGCAGGTTGCCTTCCACCCGGTCAGCGAAGAACGCCAGGGTGCGCTGGCCTTCCTCGCCTTCGCGCACACGCTGGCCCTGACGCGCCAGGCGCTGGGCCAGCCAGGCCGGCAGCTGCGCGCGGGCCACGGTCTCGAGCTTGACGATGGCCCCAGCGCCGTCGAGCGCGCCGACCCAGGCGGCCTTCTGCTGCTGCCAGTCCAGCGCCGGCAGCTGCACCAGGGTCAGCAGGCTGTCGTCGCCGGCGGCGGCGACGCGCTCGCAGTAGCGCTGCAGCGCTTCCGACCCATCCTTGCCGGGCTTGCCCGAAGGGATGCGGATCTCGATGAGCTGGCGGTCGGCAAACAGGCTTTGCGCCTGGGCGGCGCCGAGCACGCCGCTCCAGTCGAAATGCGCGCCGCTGACGGTGAACACCCGGCGTTCGCTGTAGCCGGCGGCACGCGCCGCCGTGCGGATGGCGTCGGCGGCTTCCTGGGCCAGCAGCGGCTCGTCACCCACCAATGTGTAGATCGGCCGCAGGCCGCGGCCGAGCTGCGCTTCGAGCTGTTCCAGGCGGATCTGCATGCCTTCAGCGCAGCAGCGCAGCCAGGCGGCGCAGCACCTGGTTGGCGATGTCCACGTCCATCGCGCGATAGATCTCGCGCGCCTCGGCGTCCTTGGCCAGCACGGCCGATTCGCTGTAGGTCATGTTGCGCGCAAGCTGCTGCTGGGTGGCCGGCACGAGCTCGGTGCCGTCGCGGGCGCTGGCACGGAAGCCGAAGGTGCGCAGCAGCTGCACCTCGCGCACCTGCGCAAAGGCGGTCTGGGCGACGGCTGTCGTGTCCTCGCGGTCGGCCAGGGCCAGCAGCACGACATCGGCCTGGGCCGGGTTGTCGAGCAGCTGCACCTGCGCACCGAGCTGGCGTGCGAGTTCCGCGCGCAGCGGTGAGTCGGGGGAAAAACCCACCAGCGCGATGCTGCGAAAGCGCAGGGTGGGGGGTTGCCGGCGCTGGAAGCCGCAGCCGGCCAGGGCCAGCGTGGCGGCGCTCAGCAGGCAGCGGCGGCGCATCGCGAATGTCAGGTCCGGGCCGGCGCCGGTTTCAGACGACGACATTGACCAGCCGGCCCGGCACCACCACCACCTTCTTCGCCGGCTTGCCTTCGGCGAAGCGGGCGAATTCCGCGCTGGCCAGTGCCGCAGCCTCGATCGCAGCGCGGTCGGCCGTGGCCGGCACGCGGATGCTGCCGCGCAGCTTGCCCCCCACCTGCAGCATCAGTTCGATCTCGTCCTGCTGCAAGGCGGTGTCGTCGACCACGGGCCAAGCTGCGTCTTCCAGCGGCCCCCACTGCGCGGCGAGCTCGAGTTCCTGCCACAGGGCCCAGGTGATGTGCGGCGCGGCCGGGAACAGCGTGCGCAGCAGGATGCCGTAGCTCTCGCGCAGCGCGGCGGGCTCGGCGCTGGCGGCGCCTTCCAGCGCGTTCAGCATCTTCATCGCACCGCTGACCACGGTGTTGAATTGCATGCGGTCGTAGTCGCTCGTCACCTGCCGCAGCAGGCTGTGCATCTCGAAGCGCAGGGCGCCGGCGCCACTGGCAGCGGTCGGCGCGGCCATGAGCGTGTCGCGGTGCTTCAGCCCGAAGGCCCAGACCCGGCGCAGGAAGCGGAACGAGCCTTCGGCGCCGCTGTCGGACCAGGCCGCGCTCTGGTCGGGCGGGCCGGCGAACATCACGAACACACGCGCCGTGTCGGCGCCGTACTTGGCGATGATGTCCTTGGGCTCGACGACGTTGTTCTTGCTCTTCGACATCTTCTCGATGCCGCCCAGCTGCACCGGCAGGCCGTCGGCCCGGGCCCGGGCGCCTACCGGCTGGCCCTTGTCGTCGGTCTGGATCTCGACCTCGCTCGGGTAGAACCAGGTCTTCTTGCCGCTGGCTTCTTCGCGATAGAACGACTCGTTGAGCAGCATGCCCTGGGTGAACAGGTTCTTGAAGGGTTCGCTGAAGCTCACCAGGCCCCTCATCCGGCCGTCAGGGCCGGCCACCTGGATATCGCGCATCGCCTTCGTCCAGAAGCGGGCGTACAGCAGGTGCAGCACGGCGTGCTCGATGCCGCCGATGTACTGGTCCATCGGCATCCAGTATTCGGCGCGCTCGTCGAGCATTGCGGCGTCGCTGTCGGGGCAGCAGTAGCGCAGGTAGTACCAGCTGCTGTCGACGAAGGTGTCCATCGTGTCCGTCTCGCGCCGCGCGGGCTTGCCGCAGCTCGGGCAGGGCACGTTCAGGAACTGCGCGTGCTTGTTCAGCGGGTTGCCGCTGCCGTCGGGCACCAGGTCCTCGGGCAGCAGCACGGGCAGGTCCTGCTCGGGCACCGGCACCGCGCCACAGCTGTCGCAGTGGATGATGGGGATCGGCGTGCCCCAGTAGCGCTGGCGGCTGACGCCCCAGTCGCGCAGGCGCCAGGTGGTCTTCCTCTCGCCCAGCCCGGCTTCGGCCAGCGCCGCGGCGATGACGTCCACCGCCCGCGCATGCGGCAGGCCGCTGTAGTTGCCGGAATTGATGCTGATGCCGCGCGTCTTGTCGGCGTACCAGTCCTGCCAGCGCTGGTCGTCGAAGTGCTCGCCGTCGATGTGCACCACCTGCAGCAGGTCGATGCCGTATTTCTTGGCGAAGGCCCAGTCGCGCTCGTCGTGCGCAGGCACGCCCATCACGGCGCCGTCGCCATAGCCCATCAGCACGTAATTGCCCACCCACAGCGGAATCTGGCGTTCGGTGAGCGGGTGCTTCACGCTCAGGCCCAGCGGCAAGCCCGACTTTTCCTTCAGCGCCAGTTCGGCCTCGGTGGTGCCACCCTTCTTGCATTCCTCGATGAAGGCGGCCACCTTGGGGTTGCTGCGCGCCACCAATTGGGCCAGGGGGTGTTCGGGTGCCACGGCGCAGAAGGTGACGCCCTTGATGGTGTCGGCGCGGGTGGTGAAGACGTAGAGCCGGCCGTCCTGCACGAGCGCGCCGGTTTCGTCGCGGATGCTGTGCGGGAAGGCGAAGCGCACGCCGCTGCTCTTGCCGATCCAGTGTTCCTGCATCAGGCGCACGCGCTCGGGCCAGCCGGCCAGGTAGTGCGCGGCGGTGGGGTCGTTCACGCCGGCCAGCAATTCGTCGGCGTACTGCGTGATGGCCAGGTAGTAGCCGGGAATCTCGCGCTTCTCGACGACGGCGCCGCTGCGCCAGCCGCGGCCGTCGACCACCTGTTCGTTGGCCAGCACGGTCTGGTCGACCGGGTCCCAGTTGACGACCTGCGTCTTGCGGTAGGCGATGCCCTTTTCGAGCATCTTCAGGAAGAACCACTGGTTCCACTTGTAGTAGCCCGGGTCGCAGGTGGCGAGCTCGCGGCTCCAGTCGATGCTCAGGCCGAGCGGGCGCATCTGCGCCTTCATGTCGGCGATGTTGGCGCGGGTCCAGGCACCCGGGGCCACGTTGTTGGCCATCGCGGCGTTCTCGGCCGGCAGGCCGAAGGCGTCCCAGCCCATCGGCATGAGCACGTTCATGCCCTTCATGCGCAGGTAACGCGCCATCATGTCGTTGATGGTGTAGTTCCGCACATGCCCCATGTGCAGCTTGCCGCTGGGATAGGGCAGCATGCTGCAGGCATAGAACTTCGGGCGGGCGGCGTCCTCGGTGACGCGGGCAGAGCCGGTGGCTTGCCAGTGCGCCTGGGCGGCGGGTTCGACCTCGGCGGGCAGGTACTTGTCGTTCATCGCCTGATTGTAGGGACCGGCCATCCGTGCGATAGCGCACGGGCGCCGGTGCAATGCACCGCCGGGCGGGCGAAAAACCTCAAGTCCTGGATCGGGCCGCCGAACACGCCAGAACCTGGTTCTGCGCCCGTTGCGAAAGTCACCCGTGCCTGTTCTGTCCCTTGCCCGCCGCACCTTCGTCTGCTCTGTCGGCGGGCTGGTCGTCCTGGCCGCGGCCTTGATGTTCACCTTGCCCGCGCAGGCTCAAGCCCAGGCCTCGAGCGGCAAGGTCGCGCGGGATCTGCAGGCCGTGCTGAGCACCCCGGCGGCGGCGCTGAACGTGCCCTGGGCCCGCAACGTGCAGGGCGGCCTGCACTTGAAAGTGCTGATCAATGCCAGCAGCACCGACTCCGACCTGGTGGCGCTGCGGCGCGAAGTCGTGGCCCGTGGCGGCTCGGTCTTCTACAACTACGCTTCCATGCGGGCGCTGTCGGCCATGGTGCCGGCCAGTGCCCTGGCGGCCCTGGCGGCGCGCAGCGACGTCGTCGCCATCACCCCGAACCGGAGCACGCGCCGCCAGGCCAGCCTGCTGCAGGCGACCACCGGTTCGCAGTCGGTGTTGCCGCTGGCGCAGGGCGGCAGCGCCAGTTCGGGCCTGGACGGCCGGGGTGTGGCCATCGCGGTGCTCGACTCGGGCATCGACTTCCGCCACCAGAGCCTGCTCGACGCCTTCGGCCGCAGCCGCGTGGCCGGCGTCGTCGACTTCGTCGCCATGGGGCGGAGTGCGCCCGGGCAGGGCTGGGTGAAAGGCTTCGACTACAGCGTCTCGACGAAGGCGTCCATCGACGGCAGCAAGTACAAACACGGCGACAGGACGATCGCACCGATCGCCAACGTGCCCGACCCCTACGGCCACGGCACGCACGTGGCGGCCGTGGCTGCCGGCGCCGGCAGCTACCAGCAGCCCGAAAGCGGCGGCATCGCACCCGGCGCCACGCTCTACGACGTGCGCGTGCTCGACGAACGCGGCGTCGGCAACCTGGTCGACGTGCTCGCCGGCATCGACTGGGTGCTGCAGCGTTCGCGCCTCAGCAACATCCGGGTCATGAATCTGAGCCTGGGCGCGCAGTCGACCGACTCGGTCCTGGTCGACCCCCTGGCCCGCGCGGCGCGCAGCGCCACGGCCGCGGGCATCGTCGTCGTCACCTCCGCCGGCAATGCCGGCAAGGACGCTGCCGGGCGCATGGTCTATGGCACGGTCTCCTCGCCCGGGCACGAGCCCAGCGTCATCACGGTGGGCGCGACCAATCCGCGCGCCACCGTCGGCCGCGGCGACGACAGCGTGGCCGGCTTCAGCTCGCGCGGCCCCACCCGCGGCGCCCTGGTCTTCGCCAGCGGCCGCCGCTGGGCCGACAACTTCATCAAGCCCGACCTCGTGGCACCGGGCAACCGCATCGTCGCCGCCCTCGGCACCGACCGCAGTGGCAACCCGACAGGCTGGAACTTCCTGGCCCGCAACTATCCGCACCTGGCCCAGGTGCCAGGCGCCGCCCAGACCGCCAGGCGGACGCTGATGGAGATGAGCGGCACGTCGATGGCCGCCCCTGCCGTGGCCGGCGCGGCCGCGTTGGTGCTGCAGGCCAACACGGGGCTGACGCCGCCGCTCGTCAAGGCCATCCTGCAATACACGGCACTGCCGCTCGCCCAGGGCGGGCTGCTCGAGCAAGGCACCGGACAGCTCAACGTGGAAGGCGCGGTGCGGCTGGCCCAGGCGCTGCGCACCGACCTCGCCGGCGCACTCGCGGCCGGCACGCTGAAGGCGGGCGACAACCTCCTGGCGCCCGGCCGCAGCCTGCCGGCGCCGATGTCGACCATCGCAGGCCAGACGCTGCCCTGGGGTCGCCTCGTCTACGCCGGGGGCACTCACCTGGTCGGCGGCGACGCACTGTTCCGCCAATGGCAGCCGGTCTACGACCCGCAGCTGGTGTGGGCGCGCCAGCTGGTGCTGCGCAGCACCATCACCTGGCTGGCCACGCCCGGCGTGGCAGCGGGAACCGTGCCGCGGGCCATCGTCGAGACCAATGCACCCCGGCAGGCGCTGCTGATGCCGGGCGTGCGCGTGCTGGACGGCCTCGTCAGCGGCAGCGCCGGCGGCGCCCGGGCGCTGCTCACCCCCGTGGCCAACCTGGCCTCGAGAGCAGCCACGACCACCGGTGGCACCCTGCGCCAGGGCATCGCCGGCGGCATGGGCGTGCTGCTCAGCGAGGGCGTGCTGCTCAGCGAAGGCTTCCTTCTCAGCGAGGGCGTGCTGCTCAGCGAGGGGGTGCTGCTCAGCGAAGGCGTGCTCCTGAGCGAGGGCATCATGCTCAGCGAAGGCATCCTGCTGAGTGAAGGGGTGCTGCTCAGCGAAGGGCTGCTGCTCAGCGAGGGCCTGCTGCTGAGCGAAGGCGTGCTCTTGAGCGAGTCGATCGTCGACCCCGCAACGAAGCAGGATCCGGCACTTCTAGGGGAGTAGGCTCGATCCTTGCGTGACAATCGCCCGAGGCTGCCGGTGGCGCCTCAAGTTGCACGCCCGGGCGTCGAATCTACGCGGAGCGTACGTTCCGAAACCATCGTCCCCATGCCGCCGCCCATCACACCCCCCAAGGCTGCCGCAGGCTGGGCGGGGTTCCGTGCGCGGCATCTCTTCGACTACCCGCGCCGGGCGCTGCTGGCCTGGCTGGCCATCAGTGCGGCTGGCGCGGTGGCGCTGGTCTACAGCCTGTGGCAACTGCTGGTGTTGCCGCTGGCCAGCGCCTGGCCGGTGGTGGCCGCGCTGGCCCTGGTGGTGGTGGCCTCGCACCTCACGCTGAAGCTGCCGCGCACGAACTTCTCGATCGGCATCGCCGATGTCTTCAGCTACCTGTCGCTGGCCACGCTGGGGCCGGCGGTGGCCGTGCTGGCGGTGGGCATCGAGGGCTTCCTCGGCACGCGCAAGACCTCCAAGCGGATGAGCAGCTGGATCAGCAGCCCCAGCGCCGCGATGGTGTCCATGGCGCTGGCCGGGCCGGGCTTCGAGCGCTTCAAGGAATGGGCCGTCAATGCCGGGGCGTCGCCCGAAGCGGCCGCTCTCGGCGGCCTGTGCGTGGCCTCGATCCTGAGCTACGGCCTGACGATTCTGCTGCTCATCGGCCTGATGGCGCTCAAGCGCGGCGAGCCCATCGACCCCTGGCGCGACCCTGTGTCGTGGCTGGTGCAGGCGCCGTGGATGCTGGCGGTGGCGCTCGGCTCCGCCTTCGTGGCGGGCATGGTCCACCTCAACGCCGTGCGTTTCGGGGCCAGCGTCATCGTCGTTTCGGTGGCGTTGGTGCTGGGGCTCGCATGGTTGCTGCGCGTGAGCCTGCAGCGCCAGGAAGCGGAACGCGAACAGCAGGAGGCACTGGTCAGCGCCGCCCAGCGCGAAGCCGAGCAGAGCCAGCAGCGGTTCACCGCGGCCTTCACGCACGCCGCCATCGGCATGGCCATCGTGCGCGGCAGCGGCAGCATCGTGCAGGCCAACCAGGCCCTGTGCAGCCTGCTTGGCCGCACCCTGCCGGGTCTGCTGGGGCAGCCGTTCACCAGCCTGCTGTTCGAAGGCGACGTGGCCCTGCTCGCCCGGCACGCCCATCAGGCGCGCGACCACGCCGAAAGCAGTTTCTCGATGGAGCTGCGCGTGGCCCACACCAGCGGCCGCGAGCTCTGGGTGGTGCTGCACTGCAGCTCACACATCGACCTGGGCGGCGAGGCCGATTGCCTGATCTATCAGCTGCACGACATCACCTCGCGTCACCTGGCCGAAGCGCGGCTGCAGCACATCGCCTTCCACGACGGCCTCACCGACCTGGCCAACCGCAACTGCTTCAACGAGCGCCTGGAAGTGGCGGTCGAACGCAGCCGGCTCGACGCCAGCCGCAGGTTTGCGGTGCTCTTCCTCGACCTCGACCGCTTCAAGATGGTCAACGACAGCCTGGGTCATCTGGCCGGCAACGAGCTGCTCAAGGAGGTGGCGCTGCGCCTGCGCGCCTGCGTGCGCCCGCGCGATCTGGTGGCGCGGTTGGGCGGCGACGAATTCGCGGTGCTGCTCGAGGAGATCGGCGATGCGGAAGCCGGACTGCAGCTGGCGCGGCGGGTGCTCGACTCGCTGAGCCAGCCGATCCTGATCAACGGCACCGAGGTCATGCCCGGCGCCAGCATCGGCATCACCTTCAGCGACCTGGGCTATCGCACCGTCGACGAAGTCCTGCGCGACGCCGACCTGGCGATGTACGCGGCCAAGGCCGCCGGCCGCGGACGCGTGGCGTTGTTCGACACCAGCATGCACCAGAAGGTGGCCGAGAAACTGGCGCTGGAAGCCGACCTGCGCCATGCCATCGGCGAAGGCCAGCTGAGCGTTCACTTCCAGCCCATCTATCGGCTCGACACCTTGCGCCTGCATGGCTTCGAGGCCCTGGCGCGCTGGTTGCACCCCACGCGCGGCCCGATCAATCCCGCCATGTTCATCGGCCTGGCCGAGGAGTCCGGCCACATCGAGGCGCTGACCGACTGGATGATCGACCATTCGCTGTCGCAACTGGCGCCCTGGCGGCGCATGCCGGGCGCCGAGGGGCTGGGCCTGCACGTCAACATCTCGGGCCGCGACCTGGCCCGCGCCGACCTGGTCGACAAAGTGCAGCAGGCGCTGCTTCGCCACGCGGTGCCGGCGCGGGCGCTGACGCTGGAGATCACCGAGACCACGCTGATGGGACGGCTGGACGTGGCCCTGCAGACCATGGGCGGCCTGCGCGAACTGGGCGTGGGCTTCTCGATCGACGACTTCGGCACCGGCTATTCGTCGCTGGCCTATCTGGGCACGTTGCCGATCGAAAGCCTGAAGATCGACCGCAGTTTCGTGATGGGGTTGCAGCAGACGGCGCAGAACGTGGAGATCGTGCGTGCGGTGATGAACCTGGGCAAGAGCCTGGGCCGCACCGTCATCGCCGAAGGCGTCGAGAGCGCCGAGCAACTGGCCACGCTGCGCGAGCTGGGCGTGCCTTTCGGGCAGGGCTACCTGCTCAGCCGCCCGCTGCTGGCCGAGCAGGCAAAGGAGCTTCTGGCGCAGGCGCTGCAGGCACCTGCGTGACCAGCCCGACGCGCGACAGCCCCGCCTGCTGCACCCACCCGATGAGTTCGGCCACACGCCCGTAGGGCACGCGACTGTCGGCACGCAGTTGCACTTCGGTCGCAGGGTTGCGGCGCGCCGCGGTGGTGGCGAGCGTGCCGATGCGTTCACGCGCATCCGCTTCGTCGAGACGTTCCTCGCCGATGTAGAGCCGGCCGTCGCTGTCGATGGCCAGGTTCAGCGTCACCGGCGCTTCGCCGCCCGCGCTGCCTTCAGCCTGCGGCAGATCGAGCTTCAGCCCGCGCGCCATCAGTGGCGCGCTGATGATGAAGATCACCAGCAACACCAGCATCACATCGATCAACGGCGTCATGTTGATCTCGCTCATCGGCTTGGCGCCAGGGCGACGTTCGAGGCGACCGAAGCTCATGTCAGGCTGCTGACGCCGTGGGCTGCTGTCGGCCCTGGGCGCACGTTGCACCCCGACTGGGTCCCTTGGGCTGGGGCTGGCTGTGGCGCGCATCTGAGGTGCCGAGGAGCACAGGGCCCGCAGCCCTCGCGCGAAGCGCGACTCCACATCTGACTCATCGCGGGTGATTGAACGCAGCGAGCGAAGTGAGTTCCGCGAGCTTGTGGATTTCGGGGCCGCGGGACCGAGCACCGCAGGGCAGTCGGAGCGCCAGCGGAGACCGCCGAAGCTGAGCGCCACAGCCAGCCCCGGCCCGCCTTTGCAGAGGGACCATGCAGGCACGAAACAGCACGCGGACCGAGACGCAGCAACAGGCCGTCAGCCACCATTACGCCCCCGCCTTGTCCAGACTCGTCTGCAGCAGGTCCTGCGCGAAGCCCTCGAGTTCGGCTTCGCAGGCCGCCACCTTCTGGCCGAAGATGTTGTAACCCAGCACCGCCGGGACGGCCACGGCGATGCCGGCGGCGGTCATGATCAGGGCTTCGCCGATGGGGCCCGAGACGCGGTCGATGTTGAGGCCGCCACCGTCGGAAATGCCCACCAGCGCCTGGAACACGCCCCAGACGGTTCCGAACAGGCCGACGAAGGGCGCCGTGCTGCCCACCGACGCCAGCACGACCTGGCCGAACTGCAGGTGTGCCAGGCCGTGGTGAAGCGCGTCGCGCAGACGGCGCGTGACCTGCGCCTGCAGGCTGCCGGCCGCTTCCAGGCTGCCCGTGGCCGGCGGGCTGGTGGTGGCGTCGAGCAAGCGCAGCAGGACCTGTTCGCGATCCATCGCGGCCAGTCGGGCACGGCCGTCGGCCCAGCTGGGCGCGTCCCAGAATGCCGGGACGGCACGCGCGATGTCGGCCTGGGCCCGGCGCAGCACCCAGGCTTTCCAGAAGATCAGCACCCAGGCCGCCACGGACATGGCCAGCAGCACCAGCGCCACGGCGCGCCCGACGCTGTCGGTAGCGTTCCAGAATGCGGACAGGCCGCTCATGCGTGCGTCACTTCAGGCCCAGCACGTCGTCCATGCCGTACAGGCCCGTGGCACCGGCCGGCATTGCCGCCAGGAAACGTGCTGCACGCAGGCTGCCCTCGGCATAGTTGGCGCGGCTGCTGCTCTTGTGGCTGATCTCGATGCGCTCGCCGGTGCCGCAGAACATGACGGTGTGGTCGCCGACGATGTCGCCGCCGCGCAATGTGGCGAATCCGATGGCCTGGGGGTCGCGCTCGCCGGTGTGGCCGTGGCGCACGAACACCCCGTCGCGTGCGAGGTCGATGCCGCGTGCGCGTGCCAGCACCTCGCCCATGGCCAGGGCCGTGCCGCTGGGGGCATCGACCTTGTGGCGATGGTGGGCCTCGAGCACCTCGATGTCGTAGCCAGGCCCCAGCGCCAGCGCCGCCTGCCGCAGCAACTGCAGCACGACGTTCACGCCCACGCTCATGTTCGGCGCAAACACCAGCGCCGTGCCTTGCGCATGCGCCCCGAGTTCGGCCTTCTGCGCCGGGCTGAAACCCGTGGTTCCGACGACCGCGCGCACGCCGAGCTCGCGGCATGCGGCCAGGTGGGCCAGCGTACCCTCGGGCCGGGTGAAATCGATCAGCACGTCGGCGCCCTTCAGGCCGGCATGGAGATCGGCGGTCAAGGTGACCCCGGTGGCGCGCCCCAGCATGGCACCAGCGTCCTGCCCCAGCGCCGGGCTGCCAGGCAGGTCGAGCACGCCCCAGAGCGTGCAGTCGCTGCTGCCGAGCACGGCTTCGACGAGCATCCGGCCCATGCGGCCGGAGCCGCCCGCAACGGCAATTCGCGGCATGGGCTTCAGGAAGCGTCCAGCGGCGGGTAGCTGCGAACCGGGCCTTCGGGCTCGGCAGGCGGTGCCGGCGGTCGCACGGGGATGGGCAGCGCCTTGCGTTCGTCTTCGCTGAGTTCGAGCTTGGGCGCGCGCACGTCCTTGAAACGGCTGATGGAGGCGACGAACTCGCGCTCGGAAGGCAGCTCGCCGGCTTCGATGCCCTTGACCACATCGCCTTCGAAAGTGACGACGACGCTGCGGCGCTGCAGCGCCGTGTTCGGCCGGCGCAGCGTGAACAGGTAGTCCCAGCGCTGGGCGTGGAAGGGGTCAGTGAGCAGCGGCGTGCCGAGGATGTCGCGCACCTGCAGGCGCGACATGCCGGGCTTGATGAGCTCGGCCTGTTCCTTGGTGATGGCGTTGCCCTGCACGATGTCGATGCGGTAGGGTGTGATCAGCCCGAACAGGCTGTCGGTGCGCTGCAGCGATTCGCAGCCGCTCAGGCCGCCGGCCAGGGCCAAGCCGGCCAGCAGCGGGCTGAGGCAGCGCCGGGATAGGGGATTGCGCAGCATGGGCAAGGTCGGACGTGGCGTAGCGGCTCGCTATGATCATTTCATTTTAGCGGCGCACCGCCAACCCGCCGTGCAGGCATGAAGGAGAGGGCCGTGCCCACCAGCAACCACGCCGACGACCTGAAGAGCAGCGGCCTGAAAGCCACGCTGCCGCGCATCAAGATCCTGGAAGTGTTCCAGCGCTCCGAGCGCCGCCACATGACGGCCGAAGACGTCTTCAAGGCCCTGCTCGGCGAAAGCGCCGACATCGGGCTGGCCACCGTCTACCGGGTGCTGATGCAGTTCGAGCAGGCGGGCCTGCTGACGCGCAGCAACTTCGAGTCGGGCAAGGCCGTGTTCGAACTCAACGAAGGCCAGCACCACGACCACCTGGTGTGCATGACCTGCGGGCGCGTCGAGGAATTCTTCGACCCCGAGATCGAACTGCGTCAGCGCACCATCGCCGAAACCCGGGGCTTCGAATTGCAGGAGCATTCGCTGGCGCTCTATGCGCGCTGCACCAAGCCCCATTGCGAGCACCGCCACAAGTGAGCGTGCCACCCCTGCGCGTGGGCGTCGTCGGCACCGGCCTGATCGCGGGGCTCACGACGGCGGCGATGGCGGCCTCCACCGGCTGCCGCGCCGTGGCGGTGTCGTCGCGCCGCCGCCCGCAGGCCCTGGCCTTCGCAGCACAGCACGGGCTGGACACCGCCTACGACGACTGGCAGGCCATGGTCGCAGCGGCCGACATCGACGCCATCTACGTGGCCACGCCCACGGCGGCGCGTGAAGACATCGCACTGATGGCCGCGCGCCAGGGCAAGCATGTGCTCGCCGAAAAACCATTCGCCAGCCTGGCTTCCCTGCGCGCCATCACCCAGGCGTGCGCCGACCGCGGCAAGGCCTTCCTCGACGGCACCCACTTCGTCCACCACCCGCGGACGGCGCTGCTCAAGGCGAGCCTGGCCGACCGCATCGGCCGCGTCCAGGCACTGCGCTGCAGCTTCTTCTTTCCCACCGGCGACCTCAGCAACATGCGCCACGACACCGCACAGGAACCGGCAGGCGCCATTGGCGACATGGGCTGGTATGCGATGCGGGCCGTGGCCGAATTCGCCGCGCCTGCGGCATCGCTGCTGCTCAGCAGCGGAGTACTCCAGCGCGACCCGCAGAGCGGTGCTGCCGTGCGTGGCGCAGGCCTGATGCATTTCGAAGGCGGCGTCACCGCCACCTGGGACGTCGGCTACAACGCCGACGCCTGCACGCAGGACCTGCAGCTGCTGGGCGAACGCGGCGTCATCACGCTCGACGACTTCGTGCTCGACTGGGCCCAGGGCTACATGGTGCCGCGGCCCGGTTTCGTGGCCGGATTCCGACAGCACAGCGGCGTCGCCAACCCCGACGGCCACGCCTGGGTGGCCGTGCCTTCTGCGCAGCCGGCGAACGTGCGCATGGTCGAGCACTTCGCGGCCATCGCGCTCGACCCGCAGGGCACGGCCGCGCGCGCCGGCGTGGCTGCCAGCCTGCGCACCCAGTCGCTGCTGGACGCCGCCTGGGCCAGCCTGCACCCGGCCTGAAGCCGATGAAAGGCCTGGACGCCCGGGCCGTGGTCGCCCAGCTGGGGCTGCAGCCCCTGCCCACCGAGGGCACGCTGTTCAAGGCCACCTACCGCAGCGCCGACGGTGCCTGCAGCGCGATGCTGGGCCTGTACAGCGCCGACCCCCCCAGCCATTCGCTGTTCCACCGCCTTCCGGTCGACGAGGTCTGGCATTTCCACGCCGGCGACGCCCTGCGCCTCGTGCTGCTGCACCCGGACGGACGCAGCGACGATCTCGTCCTCGGGCCCGACCTGGCCGCCGGCCAGCAGATTCAGGCTGTCGTGCCCGCCCGCACCTGGCAGGCGGGGCATTGGCTCGAAGGTGGCACGCTGGGCTGGTCGCTGTTCGGCTGCACGGTGGCACCGGCTTTCGACAGCAGCATGTTCGAAGGCGGGGTGCGCAGCGAACTGCTGGCCGGCTGGCCGCAGCGTGCTGCTGACATCGAGCGGCTGGCTTGCCTGCCCGGACAGACGACGATGCCTGGCCTGCCGGGCGAGGAGCCAGGGTAGCCAGCCCTCTCGGCGAGCTTTGGCGCGCCCAGCCAGATGTCGCCTGACGGCCAGTTGCGGACGTTGCACTCCGACTTGGTCCCTTGGGCAGGGCGAGCCGGGTGGCCCCTTCCCATCTTGACCCCCAGCCGCGCCCGGTCAGGTGCCTGCGGCACCTTACAGGGCGCGGGCTCCTCCTTGACTTCGCTCCAGGGGCCACCCGACTCTCCCAGCCCCGCCACCAGGTCGACGCGCCACCGAAGAGCGCAAAGCACGGTGTTTGCAAAGGTGGGCTGGGGCTGGCTGTGGCGCGCATCTGAGGCGCCGAGGAGCACAGGGCCCGCGGCCCTCGCGCGAAGCGCGACTCCACATCTGACTCATCGCGGGTGATTGAACGGAGCGAGCGCAGCGAGCGAAGTGAGTTCCGCGAGCTTGTGGATTTCGGGGCCGCGGGACCGAGCACCGCAGGGTAGCCTGAGCGCCAGCGAAGGCCGCCGAAGCTAAGCGCCACAGCCAGCCCCGGCCCGCCTTTGCAGAGGGACCAAGCTGGCACGCGCAAGAGACCGTTCGCAAAGGGCCGACAGCCGTCTGTCCGCGAACGCCAGATTCAGAACGGAATGTCGTCGTCCATGTCGTCGAACCCCGAAGCCGGCTTCGAGGCCGCAGGGGCCGGGGCCGGCCGGCTGGCTGGGGCACGGGCCGGAGGGGCGCTGCGCGGGGCCGGGGCCTGGGAATAGTCGTCGCTGCCGCCACCACCGGCGCCCATGCCACCACCGTCGCGGCCGCCGAGCAGCTGCATCTCGTTGGCGACGATGTCGGTGGTGTTGCGTTCCACGCCGTCCTTGTCGGTGTACTTGCCGTACTTCAGGCGGCCTTCGATGTAGACCGAACGGCCCTTCTTCAGGTATTCGCCGGCGATCTCGGCCAGACGGTCGTAGAAGGTGACGCGATGCCACTGGGTGTCTTCGATCATCTCGCCCGAAGCCTTGTCCTTGCGCTTGCTGGACGTGGCGATGCTGACGGTGGCGATGGCCGAGCCGCTGGGTGCGTAGCGCACTTCGGGGTCGCGGCCGCAGTTGCCGACGAGGATGACTTTGTTGACTGAGGCCATGGGCGCTGCTCCGACGGGCTGGTGGGGTGTGGGGGCAGATTATCGACCCGGGGGCCGGCGCGTCCACTCCCACCGGCAGGTTGCCCCCAAGGTCGGCCCCCTGCTGCGGGGGCCGCTCCGGGGCCGGCCTGGCGGGCCCTGGCTTACGATCGTGACCACGATGTCCGCAGTCCTCGCCACCACCCCACCCGCCCGCAGCCCGAACCCCGTGCTGGCCGTTCAGCAGGTGCTGGCTGAAGTGTTCGGCTACGACAGCTTCCGCGGCGCGCAGCGCGAGATCGTCGAGCATGTCAGCGCCGGTGGCGACGCCCTGGTGCTCATGCCCACCGGCGGCGGCAAGAGCCTGTGCTACCAGGTGCCGGCCATCGCCCGCCACCGCGCCGGCATGGGTGTGGCCATCGTGGTCTCGCCGCTCATCGCGCTGATGCACGACCAGGTGGGCGCGCTGCACGAGCTGGGCGTACCTGCGGCTTTCCTCAACAGCAGCCTCGACGCCGACGAGGCGCGCCAGGTCGAACGCGAGCTGATGGCCGGGCGGCTGAACCTGCTCTACGCCGCGCCCGAACGCCTGCTCACACCGCGTTTCACCGGCATGCTGGAATCGCTGCACGAGCGCGGCCTGCTCAGCCTGTTCGCCATCGACGAGGCCCATTGCGTCAGCCAGTGGGGGCACGACTTCCGCGAGGAATACCTGGGCCTGTCGATGCTGCACGAGCGGTTTCCGGGCGTGCCCCGGGTGGCGCTCACGGCCACCGCCGACGACCACACCCGCGCCGACATCGTCGAACGCCTGAAGCTCGAAGAAGCACGCCTGTTCGTCGCCAGCTTCGACCGGCCGAACATCCGCTACACCATCGTCGAGAAGGACGAACCGAAGAAGCAGCTGCTGCGCTTCATCCGCGACGAACACGACGGTGACGCCGGCGTCGTCTACTGCCAGAGCCGCAAGAAGGTCGAAGAAACCGCCGGCTGGCTGGCGGCCGAAGGCGTCAACGCCCTGCCCTACCACGCCGGACTGGACGCCGACGTGCGCCGCCGCCACCAGGACCGCTTCCTGCGCGAGGACGGCGTGGTGGTCGTGGCCACCATCGCCTTCGGCATGGGCATCGACAAGCCCGACGTGCGCTTCGTCGCCCACCTCGACCTGCCCAAGAACATCGAGGCCTACTACCAGGAAACCGGCCGTGGCGGCCGCGACGGCCTGCCCGCCGACGCCTGGATGGCCTACGGCCTGGCCGATGTCGTGAACCAGCGCCGCATGATCGACGAAAGCGACGCCGGCGACGATTTCAAGCGCCTGCAGCGCGGCAAGCTCGACGCCCTGCTGGCCCTGGCCGAAGCCCACGACTGCCGGCGCGTGCGCCTGCTGGCCTACTTCGGCGAAGCCAGCTCGGCCTGCGGCAACTGCGACAACTGCCTGACCGCGCCAGAAACCTGGGACGCCACCGAAGCCGCGCGCAAGGCGCTGAGCTGCATCTACCGCTTCCGCCAGGCCAGCGACGCCGGCATGGGCCCGCGCAGCTTCGGCGCCGGCCACCTGCTCGACGTGCTGCGCGGCAAGCGCACCGACAAGGTGGCGCAATTCGGCCATGAACAGCTGTCCACCTTCGGCATCGGCGCCGACCTGTCGGAAGCGCAATGGCGCCTGGTGCTGCGCCAGCTGATCGCGCTCGGCCACCTGTGCACCGAAGGCGAGTACAACACCCTGGCCCTGACCGACAGCGCCCGCGAGGTGCTGCGCGGCGCCGTGCCGGTGCGCCTGCGCGTGGCCGCCGAAGCACCGCGGGGCAAGGGCAGGACGGCCCGTGGCGCAGCACGCAGCCACGCCGACAAGCCGCCGCCGCTGCCCCTGGACGCCGCCGGCACCGGGCGCTTCAACGCCCTGAAGGCCTGGCGCGCCGAAGTGGCTGCAGAACACAACCTGCCGGCCTACATCGTCTTCCACGACGCCACGCTTGCCGAAATGGCGCGGGAGCAGCCGGCCACGCTCGACGACCTGGCCGGCATCAGCGGCGTGGGTGCGAAGAAGCTGGAGGCCTACGGCCGCGAAATCCTCAGGCTTCTTGGGGGCTCGCACGCCACGCTGAAACCTGTCCGCGACGCGCTCGACCCCGGCGGCGATGACCTGGACGTGAACTAATGCACAGGCACCACAAAGCGCGGCGGAGTCATCACTAAATACGAGGATTTGCCGCACAATCCCCCGATTTGAGCGGTTGGTTACATGTCGGCGGATTTTCGCCGTGTCCTCCGAGGGCTGCAGTCTTGGCCTTAGAACACGAAGCGCTGTCACCTCCGCCCTTTGTTGCAGAACCGGCCGGTCAAGCCCCGTTCAACGGCATCGTCGTCGGGATTGGCGCATCGGCCGGCGGGCTGGACGCGCTGGAGCGCTTCTTCGGCGCCCTGCCCGTCGACAGCGGCGCGGCTTACGTCGTCATCCAGCACCTGTCGCCCGACCACAAGTCGATGATGGACAACCTGCTGGCGCGGTACACCGCCATGCCGGTGTGTGTGGTCGACGACGACATGCCGCTCGCGGCCAATGCCGTGTTCCTGATCCCTCCGGGCAAACACCTGCGCCTGGCCGCCGACCGGTTGCGCCTGAGCCCCAAGGCCGAACACGGGCTGTCGCTGCCCATCGACATCTTCTTCCACAGCCTGGCCGAGCAATGGGGCGACGGTGCCCTGGCGGTGGTGCTGTCGGGCACGGGCAGCGACGGCTCGCGCGGCCTGGCCGCCGTGAACGCCGCCGGCGGCTTCGTCTTCGTGCAGGACCCGGCCACCGCGAAGTTCGACGGCATGCCGCGCAGCGCCATCGGCACCGGCCTGGTCGACGTGGTGGCGCCCGCCGAGGCCCTGGCCGAGCGGCTGCTGGCGCACCTGCGCCTGCCGCGCCATGCCGGACTGCGACTGGGCGATGCCGACCTGGCGGGTGCCAAACCCGCACCGCTGGACGCCATCCTCGAACGGCTGGTGGCCAGCAGCGGCATCGACTTCCGCGAATACAAGCCCACCACCGTGCTGCGCCGCATCGAGCGGCGCATGCAGGTGCTGCATGCGAACGACCTGGCCGACTACGGCGCACGCCTGGCCCGTTCACCCGAGGAGCAGGCGCTGCTCAGGCGCGAACTTCTCATTCCGGTGACCCGCTTCTTCCGCGACGCCGAGGCCTTCGAGCAGCTGGCCGAACAGGTGATTCCGGCCTTGCTGGCCGAGGCGTCGGCAGAACCCATCCGTGTCTGGGTGGCCTGCTGCGCCACGGGCGAAGAGGCCTACTCCATCGCCATGCTCTTTGCCGAAGCCCTGCAGGCGCTGGGCCCGGGGCAGGCGCGGCGGCCGGTGAAGATCTTCGCCACCGACGTCGAACAGCACTACCTCGACCAGGCCGCCGCGGGCAGCTACCCCGACACGATTGCCGCCGAAGTCTCGGCCTCGCGGCTGGAGCAGTTCTTCGTGGCACGCCAGGCCGGCTTCACGCTGCGCTCCGACATCCGCCAGATGGTGATCTTCGCGCGCCACAACCTCGTCGGCGACCCGCCGTTCACGCGCATGGACATCGTCAGCTGCCGCAACGCGCTGATCTACTTCCAGCCCGTTGCCCAGGAACGCGCGCTGCGAAGACTGCAGTTCGCGCTGGTGCCGGGCGGACACCTGCTGCTCGGGCCGAGCGAGTCGCTGGGGGTGATGCACCGGGACTTCGCGCCGCTGCCGGGGCGCCACAAGATCTACAAGCTGCTGCGCCACGACCGGCTCGCCCTGACCCTGAACCCCGGCGCCCGGCACCTGCCCACCGCGCACCGGCTGGCGGCACGTAAGCGCCCGCCCGCGGTGGTGCCCGTCGAAGCCACGCCCTGGGTCGGCGCCGGCCAGCGTCAGCTGTTGCAGCACTATGTGCCGCCGACGCTGCTGGTCGGCCCCGCGCGCGAGCTGCTGCACGTCTACGGACAGGCCGGCGACCTGCTGAAGTTCGCCGAAGGCCAGGCCACGCTCGACGTGCTCAAGCTGTTGCCGCGCGAGCTGGCCTGGGCCACGGGCCTGCTGCTGCAGGCCGTGGCCGCCGACGGCCAGGCGCACCACTCGGCGGTGCTGCGCCTGCCCGCCGACGTGGGCGTGGTCACCGAGCCCGAAGTCCTCGCCGCGGCCGGCACGGCCGTTGAACCGGGTCGCCGCGTGCGCCTGAGCGCGCGCCCCGTTGCCCTGCACGACGACCCGGGTGCACCGACGTCGGGCCTGGTGCTGGTCAGCATCGAGACCCTGGACCAGCCCCTGCCCGCGGTCGACATGACGGCGCTAGACGCCGAACAGCAGCGTCGCGTGGAAGCGCTGGAGCACGAGCTCGACCTCACCCACGACAGCCTGCAGGCCACCATCGAGGAACTCGAAACCGCGAACGAGGAACTCCAGGCCACCAACGAAGAGCTGATGGCCGCGAACGAGGAACTGCAGAGCACCAACGAAGAGCTGCAGTCGGTCAACGAAGAGCTCTACACCGTCAACTCGGAATTCCAGGCCAAGGTCGACGTGCTGAATGGCGTCAACGCCGACCTGGAGAACATCGCCAAGGCCACGGCCATCCCGACGCTGTTCGTCGACGAAGCCCTGCGATTGACCCGCTTCACGCCCGAGCTGACCCAGCTGTTCAAGCTGCGCGAGGGCGACTGCGGGCGCTCCATCGAAGACTTCGCCTGCGCCCTGGACTACCCCGAACTCTTCAACGACCTGCGCCGCACCCTGGCCAGCGGCACGGTCTGCGAACGGGAGGTGCGCGGCCGCGACGCCCGCTGGTGGCTGGCCCGCATCCAGCCCTACGGTCGCCGCGCCGCAGGCGGCACGCGAGCCGTGATGAGCTTCGTCGACATCACCTCGCTGCGCGATTCGCAGCGCCTGCAGGCGGTGCTCGACTCGCTGGCCGAACATCTGGCGGTGGTCGACATGCAGGGCACCATCACCCTGGTCAACGCCGCCTGGCGCCGATTCGCGGCCGAGCAGGGCGACCCCACCCTCGCCCACAGCGGGCCCGGCAGCAACTACCTGAAGGTCAGTGCCGAGGCGGCGCTGATCGACGAGCAGGCGCGCATGGCCCATGAAGGCCTGGCCGCGGTGCTGCGCGGCGAACTGCCGCTGTTCACGCTGCGCTACCCCTGCCACACCACCCACCGCAAACACTGGTTCCTGATGCATGTGGCTGCGGTCGACCACCCGGGCGGCGGCGCCGTGGTCAGCCACATCGACGTGACCGACTGGGCCCTGCACGCCCCCCCGATTCCTCCTGCCCTGGACAAGCCCGGATGACGCCTTATGTTCTGAAACAGCGGGTGCAAGCCCGCGACCGGCTCGTGCACCAGGCCGAGACCGTCGAAAACCAGCTCCAGGAACAGGTGCTCACCGCCCTGGCACGCGGCGACCTGCAACAGGCCGAGGTCGCGGCGGCGCGCTACGAGCTGCAGCTGCGCGAGTTGACCGAAAACCTGCGCATCTACCAGGCCGAACTGCACGCCCAGGCCGACGAGCTGGCCACGGCGCAGGAACGCAGCGAACAGATGCTGACGCGCTTCGCCTCGCTGTTCGCGACCATGCCGGTGGCGGCGCTGCGGGTGGGTTTCAACGGCGAGCTGATGGAATTCAACGGCAAGGCCACGCAGCTGTTCGGCTTCAGGGGGCGCGCGCCGGCCCTGCGCTTCCTGCACCGCATGGTCGACGAAAACACTTACCAGCAACGTGTGCGCCCGGCCTTCCACGAAGCCCGCAACACCGGCGCCAGCGCGCTCGACGGCGTGCCCTTCCTGGCCGAGGACGGGCGCCGCTTCATCGGCGAGATGCACATCGCCCGGCTGCCCGGCATGGCGCCGCACGGCGATGGCGCCAGCCCTTTTGCCGAAGTGGAGCAGTTCACCTGCGCCGTGATCGACCGCACCGAGCACCTGGAAGACCTGCTCGCGCTGCAGAACTCGGCCCGGGCCTTGCGCCAGAGCGAGGCTTTCCTCGCAGACTCGGCCCGGCTGGCGCGCACCGGCGGCTGGGAACTGCAGCTGCAGCCCCGCCAGATGCGCTGGTCGCGCGAAATGCTCGAGCTGTTCGGCCTGGACCCCGAGGGCGCTGAACCGTCGCTGCAGGCGCTGCTGGAACGCTGCAGCCCTTACGACCGCACCGTGCTCGCCAACGCCGTGGCGGCGGCCGAACAGGGACAGGCCTTCGAGGTCGAACTCGACATGAACGGCCAAGGCGGCAGACCGCGGCGCATGCTCGCCGCCGGCCATCCCAGCCGCAGCGACAGCGGCGAGGTCGACCGCGTCAGCGGCGTGTTCCAGGACATCTCGATCCAGGCCGAGGCCCGCCACCAGATCGACGATCTGACCGAACGCCTGAGCCTGGCCAACGACGCCGGCGGCATCGGCGTGTGGGACTGGAACCTCGACAGCGGCGAACTCGTCTTCGACGACCGGCTGCAACAGCTGCTGGGCCTGGCCCCGGAACCGCTGCCGCCGCGGGACGGTCTGGCCGAGGTGCTCGGCCAGCAACTCCTGGCCGAAGACGCCCCCGTGCTGGCCGCGGCCATCGGCCGGGCGCTGCGCCTGAACGAACCGCTGAACCAGGAACTGCGCCGCAGGCCACCCCTGGCGGCCGACGGCACGCCCGGCATTCCTGGCAAGCACTGGCTGCACATCACCGGCCGCGCCCACTTCGACGCCCAGGGCCAGCCCCGGCGCCTGGTGGGCTGTGCCTGGGACAGCAGCCCCGAACACGAAGCCGCACGCCTGCGCGCGGCCAAGGAATCGGCGGAGTCGGCCAGCCGGGCCAAGAGTGCCTTCTTGTCGCGCATGAGCCATGAACTGCGAACGCCGCTGAACGCCATCCTGGGCTTCAGCCAGCTCATGCGCATGGAGGCCGAAGCCGGCGACCTGGTGCTCAAGCCGCACCGCGTCACCCTGATCGAGACCGCCGCGCGCCACCTGCTGGACCTGGTGAACGAGGTGCTGGACGTGTCGCGCATCGAATCCGGCCAGCTCCAGGTGAACCTGACGAAATTCAGCCTGCACGGCGTGGTCGGCGAAGTGCTGCCGCTGCTGAAGGGACTGGCCGACCAGAACGGCGTGACGCTGCACGACCGGCTCTGCCCGCCCCCGGGGCTGACGGTGCTGGCCGACCGGCTGCGGCTGAAGGAGGTGCTGATCAACCTGGTCAGCAACGCCATCAAGTACAACCACAACGGCGGCCGCGTCGACGTGCAGGCCGACACCGTCGACGGCGCGGTGCTCGTCAGCGTCAGCGATACCGGCCGCGGCCTGGACGAGCAGCAGATGGCCGGCCTGTTCCAGCCCTTCAACCGTCTGGGCGCCGAGGCCACCGGCATCGAGGGCACGGGCATGGGCCTGTTCGTCAGCCGCCGCTTCATGGAACTGATGGGCGGCACCATCGACGTCACCAGCCAGCCGGGCCACGGCACGCGGGTGTGCCTGCGGCTGAACGCACCGGCCTGACACCTCACGCCCGGCCAGGGCGGCGTCGCTATAGTCCGCGGTCTGCCTGTGCAAAAGCCAAAAGGCCCGCCATGCCGCCCCCGCCCCGCGTCCTGAACGACACCATGCTCCGTGTGCGGGGCGCGCGCACCCACAACCTGAAGAACATCGACCTCGACATCCCCAAGCACGCGCTGGTGGTGATCACGGGTCTGTCGGGCAGTGGCAAGAGCAGCCTGGCCTTCGACACGCTGTATGCCGAAGGCCAGCGCCGCTACGTCGAAAGCCTGTCGGCCTACGCGCGGCAGTTCCTGCAGCTGATGGACAAGCCCGACGTCGACGTCATCGAAGGCCTGAGCCCGGCCATCAGCATCGAGCAGAAGGCGACTTCCCACAACCCGCGCAGCACGGTCGGCACCATCACCGAGATCCACGACTACCTGCGCCTGCTCTTCGCCCGCGCCGGCACGCCCTACTGCCCCGAGCACGGCCTGCCGCTGCAGGCGCAGAACGTCAGCCAGATGGTCGACGCCGTGCTGGCCCTGCCCGAGGACACCCGTCTGATGGTGCTGGCCCCGGTGGTGCGCGACCGCAAGGGCGAGTTCGCCGACCTGCTGCAGGACATGCAGGCCCGCGGCTACGTGCGCTTTCGCATCGGCGGGCAGATCATCGAGGCCGACACCCTGCCGGTGCTGAAGAAGGCCGAGAAGCACGACATCGACGTCGTCATCGACCGCCTCAAGACCCGCGCCGAATTCCAGCAGCGCCTGGCCGAGAGCTTCGAGGCCGCGCTGCGCATCGCCGACGGCCGCGCGCTGGCGCTCGAGACCGACACCGGCCGCGAACACCTGTTCAGCAGCAAGTTCGGCTGCCCCGTGTGCAGCTATTCGCTGAGCGAACTGGAACCGCGCCTGTTCAGCTTCAACAGCCCCGTGGGCGCCTGCCCGGCCTGCGACGGCCTGGGCCAGGTCACCGTGTTCGACGCCGACCGCGTCGTCGCCTTCCCCAGCATTAGCCTGGCCAGCGGCGCCATCAAGGGCTGGGACCGGCGCAACAGCTACACCCATTCGATGCTCGAGGCGGTGGCCCGGCACTACGGCTTCAACACCGAAACGCCCTGGGAACAGCTGACGGCAAAGGTGCGCCAGATGCTGCTGCACGGCTCGGGCAGCGAAGAGATCGAGTTCACCTACCAGGCCGAAGGCACCGGCAAGGATGGCAAGGCCAAGACGCGCAGCGTCAAGCGCAAGCACCCCTTCGAAGGCATCCTGCCGAACCTGGAACGCCGCTTCCGCGAGACCGATTCCACCGCCGTGCGCGAAGACCTGGCGCGCTACCAGGCCGTCAAGCCCTGCGCGGCCTGCGGCGGTGCGCGGCTGCGGCGCGAGGCTCGCCATGTGTTCCTGCAGCATGCCGACGGCCAGCGCGGCCGGCCCATCTATGAAGTCGAGCACGCGACGCTGGCCGACTGCCTGGCCTACTTCGAAGGCCTGCAGCTGCAGGGCGCCAAGGCCGAGATCGCCGACAAGATCGTGCGCGAGATCGCCAGCCGCCTGCGCTTCCTGAACGACGTCGGCCTGACCTACCTGAGCCTGGACCGCGGTGCCGACACGCTGAGCGGCGGCGAAGCCCAGCGCATCCGCCTGGCCAGCCAGATCGGCAGCGGCCTTTCGGGCGTGATGTATGTGCTGGACGAGCCCAGCATCGGCCTGCACCAGCGCGACAACGAACGCCTCATCGGCACCCTGAAGCACCTGCGCGACCTGGGCAACAGCGTGCTCGTGGTGGAACACGACGAGGACATGATCCGCGCCGCCGACCACGTCATCGACATGGGCCCGGGCGCGGGTGTGCACGGCGGCCGCGTGATGGCCGAAGGCACGCCGCAGGAAGTGGCCGACAACCCCGACAGCCTCACCGGCCGCTACCTGGCGCACATGCTGCGCATCGCCGTGCCGCAGGACCGCCGCCCGGCCAACGCCTTCGGCGGCAGCGCGCTGCGCCTGTCCATCCTGGGCGCGCGCGGCAACAACCTGAAGGACGTCAGCGTCGACATCCCGGTGGGCTTGCTGACCTGCATCACAGGCGTCTCGGGTTCGGGCAAGAGCACGCTGATCAACGACACGCTGTACACGGCGGTGGCGCGCAAGCTCTACGGCAGCCACGCCGAACCGGCCGAGCACGACCGCATCGACGGGCTGGACGCCTTCGACAAGGTCATCAACGTCGACCAGAGCCCGATCGGCCGCACGCCGCGCAGCAACCCGGCCACCTACACCGGCCTGTTCACGCCCATCCGCGAACTCTTCGCCGAAGTGCCGATGGCGCGCGAACGCGGCTACGGCGCCGGCCGCTTCAGCTTCAACGTGGCCGGCGGCCGCTGCGAGGCCTGCCAGGGCGACGGCGTGATCAAGGTCGAGATGCACTTCCTGCCCGACATGTACGTGCCCTGCGACGTCTGCAGCGGCAAGCGCTACAACCGCGAGACCCTGGAGGTCTTGTACAAGCAAAAGAACATCACCCAGGTGCTGGAGCTCACGGTGGAAGACGCCAACGCCTTCTTCAGCGCCGTGCCCAACATCGCGCGCAAGCTGCAGACGCTGCTGGACGTGGGGCTGGGCTACATCCGCCTGGGGCAGAGCGCCACCACGCTCAGCGGCGGCGAAGCCCAGCGCGTGAAGCTGGCGCTGGAACTGAGCAAGCGCGATACCGGGCGCACGCTCTACATCCTGGACGAGCCCACCACCGGCCTGCACTTCCACGACATCCAGATGCTGCTGCAGGTGCTGCACCAGCTGCGCAACGCCGGCAACACCATCGTCGTGATCGAGCACAACCTGGACGTCATCAAGACCGCCGACTGGTTGATCGACATGGGCCCCGAAGGCGGCAGCGGCGGCGGCCGGGTGCTGGTGACGGGCACGCCCGAGACAGTGGCCGCGTTCGAGGGCAGCCACACCGGGCGCTTCCTGAAACCGCTGCTGGCGCTGGGCTGAAGTGGCGCGCCGCACGGCGCGGGCGGGTGCGGCCTAGACTCGGTGCCCCGAACGCAATCGCCGTGACGCCATGATCCTCGAGCTCGCCGACATCCGCATCCAGCCCGGCCGCCAGGCCGAATTCGAGGCCGCCATCCAGCACGGCATCGACAGCGTCATCGCCCGCGCCCAGGGCTTCCAGGGCGCGACCGTCCACCACGGCATCGAGAGCCCCGAGCGCTACGTGCTGCAGATCGTCTGGGCCACGCTGGAAGACCACACCGTGGCCTTCCGCGGCGGCCCGCTGTTCGCCGAATGGCGCGCCATCGTCGGCCCGTTCTTCGCGGCGCCGCCGGTGGTGGAACACTTCGAGCTGGTGAGCAAGCCCTGATGTCCCGCAGCGCCGTGCTGGCCGCCGCGGCGGCGCATCTGGACAGCGGCGACTTCGTGCGCGACCTGGCCCGGCGTGTGGCCCTTCCCACCGAAAGCCAGAACCCGGCCGCGGCGCCGGTGCTGCAGGCGTATCTGGACGAAGAACTCGCGCCGACGCTGGCAGCCCTGGGCTTTGCCTGCCGCAGCCACGCCAACCCGGTGGCCGGCGGCGGCCCGCTGATGATCGCGCGTCGCGTCGAGGACGCTGCCCTGCCCACGGTGCTGATGTACGGCCACGGCGACGTGGTGCGCGGGCAGGACAAGTCCTGGACCCGCGGCCAGGGCCCCTGGCAGCTGGCGGCCGACGGCCCGCGCCTCTATGGCCGCGGCACCGCCGACAACAAGGGCCAGCACAGCATCAACATCGCGGCGCTGGCGCAGGTGCTGGCAGCGAGAGACGGCCGGCTCGGCTTCAACCTGAGCTGGCTGTTCGAGATGTCGGAAGAAACCGGCTCGCCGGGCCTGGCCGCGTTCTGCGCGGCGCACCGCGACGAACTCGCCGCCGACGTGCTGATCGCCAGCGACGGCCCGCGCTACCGCAGCGACCGCCCCACCGTGTTCCTGGGTTCGCGCGGGGTGGCCAACTTCACGCTGTCGCTGCAGCTGCGCGAAGGCGCGCACCACAGCGGCAACTGGGGCGGGCTGCTGCGCAACCCGGGCACGGTGCTGGCCCATGCCATCGCCTGCCTGGTGGACCCCCGCGGCGTGATCCGCGTGGCCGCGTTGCGCCCGCCACCGATCCCCGACAACGTCCGCGCGGCCCTGGCCGGCCTGCAGTTCGGCGACGACCCCGGCGACCCGGCCGTCGACGCCGATTGGGGCGAGCCCGGCCTGAGTCCGGCCGAACGCGTGATCGCCTGGAACACGCTCGAAGTACTGGCCATGCGCACCGGCAACCCCGACTTCCCGGTCAACGCCATCCCGCCTGCGGCGCAGGCGCACCTGCACATGCGCTTCGTGCCCGGCACCGACATCGCCCGGCTAGCCGAGCATGTGGGCGCACATCTGGTCGCGCACGGCATCGACGGCGTGCGGGTGACGGCCGGCGAGGTGATGCCCGCCACCCGGCTGGACCCCGCCCACCCCTGGGTGCGCTGGTGCCTGGCTTCCATCGAACGCAGCACCGGCAACGCGCCCGTGCTGCTGCCCAACCTGGGCGGCAGCCTGCCCAACGAAGTGTTTGCCGACATCCTGGGCCTGCCCACCGTCTGGGTGCCGCACAGCTACGCCGGTTGCAGCCAGCACGCCCCCGACGAACACCTGCTGGCCCCTGTGGCGCGTGAAGCGCTGCAGATCATGGCCGGCCTGTTCTGGGACCTGGGCGACACCACCACACCGACGCCACCACGGACACGCCCATGCTCCGCACCCTGAAAGACCTGTTCGACAGCCTGCTGCCACCGCAAGGCGCGGCCCTGAGCTCCCCGCTCGGCAACGCGAGCCCGGCCCACCGCCTGCAACTGTCCACCGCCGTGCTGCTGGTGGAAGTGATGCGTGCCGACGCCACGCTGGGCCTGGCCGAACGTGCTTCGGTGCTGGCCGCGCTGAAGCGCAAATTCGACCTGGCCGACGACGAGCTCGCGCGCCTTCTCGAACTGGCCGAGAGCACCGCCCACCAGGCCACCGACTTCCACGCCTTTACCTCGGCCCTGAACGACCGCCTGAGCCACGACGAAAAGGTCCGCGTGGTCGAGGCGATGTGGGAAGTGGCCTATTCAGACGGCGACCTCGCCGCGCACGAACAGCATGTGCTGTGGCGCGTGGCCGACCTGCTGCACGTGCCGCATGGCGCCTACATCAACGCGAAGATCCGCGCAAAGGCCGCGGCGGGCCTTTAGAACGCCGCGCCGCGCCGCGCTGCTCAGCCCGCGACGGCTTCGGCCGCCTGGGGAAAGTCGGCACCACGCGCCGCGTCCTCGCCCGCCAGGAAGTCCTTGCGCAGTTCTTCCAGCTTGGCCATTGCGCCTTCGAAAGCGTCGTTGCCCAGCAGCAGGTGGTGCGGCGGGTGGCCCGAAGCCACGGCCGAAAGCACCGCCCGCGCCGCCCGCACCGGGTCGCCGGGCTGCTTGCCCGAAGACGATCGCACAGCGGCCCGGGTGGCCCCCGCGGTGGCGTGGTAGTCCTCGATCTGGATGGCGCTTTCATTGGCTGAACGCCCGGCCCAGTCGGTCCGGAACCCGCTCGGCTCGACCAGCATGACGCGGAGGCCCAGCGGCTCCACTTCCTGCCACAGCGCTTCCGACAGCCCTTCGACCGCGAACTTCGTGGCGCTGTAGTGGCCCAGGGCCGGAAACGAGCGCAGGCCGCCGATGGACGAAAAGTTGACGATGCAGCCGCTGCGGCGCGCGCGCATGCCCGGCAGCACCGCCTGGGTCATGCCGAGCAGGCCGAACACGTTCACCTCGAACATCTTGCGCACCTCGGCGTCTTCGCCCTCCTCGATGGCAGAGAAGTAGCCGATGCCGGCGTTGTTGGCCAGCACGTCGATGCGGCCGAAGCGGTCCTCGGCGGCCTTCACGGCCGCGGCCACCTGGTCGGGCTGCGTCACGTCGAGCTTGAGCACGAGCACGTTGTCGGTCTGGCGGTGACTTTCCAGGCTGGCCGGGTCGCGCGCGGTCATCACCGTGCGGTAACCGCGCTCGATGGCCTGCTTGGCCATCTCGAGGCCGAAGCCGGTGGAGCAGCCGGTGATGAACCATACCGGCGGCAGCTGTCTGGTGGGGGGGGGTAGATGAGGTCTGCATGCGGGAGTTCTCCTGTCGTGGGCGCAGCGCGGCTTGCCGGCCAGGCCGGCGCCGGTCTGTGCGCTCACGCACTGAAGGAAAAGCTCCCGGGTCGAATCAACGGGGAAAGAGATTGCCCCTGACGATGCGCTGCGTCACGCCGAAGACATTCGGGTCACGGGCGTCGACGCTGACCTCCACCCAGTGGATGCTGGGCGTGCCGAAGTTCTCCAGGCGCGTGAAGTTCTCCAGCATCGCGCTGCCGCTGGGAACCACCGGCGCGCTGAGCGGCTTGTCCAGGCGGAAGTAGTGGCTGTCGCCGTGGGTCAGCAGCACCGGCTTGCCGAAAGCGACGGTGCGCGCGCGCAGCTTGTCGATGAACTTGTTGAAGCCCTGCCGGGCCTGTGCGCTGGCGGCGGTCTCGAACAGCGGGTTGGCCTGGATGGCGACCAGCACACCGGCGCTGTTGTCGGCCACAGCCTGGTCGAAGACAGCGTCGACCCAGGCCAGGGCTGCGGCTTCGCGGGCTTGGAATTCGGCCAGCCGGTCGGCGCGCGGGTTGGCGTAGCTGTCGCTGGGGTCGATGCCCGTCCAGGGATCGAGGTTGTTGTTGCTGCCCACCACGTGCACCGTGGCCATGGTCACGCCAGCAAACGACCAGCGCATGTTCTCGACGAAGCTCTCAAAGCCCGGCGTGCTGGCCTGGCTGACCATCTGCCAAGGCATGGCGCCGGTGCTCTGGCCCGGCACCGGGTAGAACATCTGCCGGAAGCGGGCCAGGCGTTCGGTGGGAAGATAGGCGCCGTTGTTGGCGCGATGGCAGTCGGTCCAGTCGTTGTCGCCGGGGGTCACGATGAAGGGCCGGCTGAACTTCTGGAACTGGTCGAACCGGCGCTGCAGCACGCTGTCGTCGCAGCGTTCGCTGCCCTGCTTGACGTCGCCGCTGTGCAGCACGAACTGCACGCTGCGCCTGGAATTGATTTCGCGGATGACGCGGTCGAACTGCGGCTCTTCGTTCAGGCCATAAGGCACGTCGCCGATGAGCGCAAAGGACACGCTGCCCGATGCCCAGGCCGCCACGGGGCTGGCCAAGGTGGCCGAAAGAAGCACGGCCAGCAGGCCACGTTGCAGCGTCTTCGTGATCATGGCAATTCCTCGTTGATGGAGGATCCAGACCTTAGGCCGTCGTGGTGACAGGACGGTGATGGCGAAGCGACTGTCGGCACCTCGCCTCAAGCCGCCGGCAACACCATGCGCACGGTGGTGCCCTGCCCCGTCGTGCTGGCCACGTCCACCGTGCCGCCATGCAGTTCGACGATGCGCTTGACGATGGCCAGGCCCAGACCCTTGCCTTCGTCGCTGGTGGCGGGCGCCACGCTCTGGCGCGCCTGGTAGAGGCGGTCGAACAGGTGTGGCAATTCTTCGGCGGCAATGCCGGCGCCGCTGTCGGCCACGACCACCTGGACATGGGAGTCGTGGCGGCCGGCACTCAGCAGCACCTGGCCGCCGGCCGGGGTGAACTTCAGCGCGTTGTCCAGCAGGTTGGCCACCGCGCGCTCAAACAGCTCGACGTCGACCGCGGCCACCGGCAGTGCCTCGCCCTGCTGCTCGAAACGCAGGCTCACCCCCTGTTGCTGGGCGCGTGGCGCAAAGCGCAGGGCGATGTCGTCCAGCACCTCGGCCAGGTTCAGGCGCATGGGCTTGAGCTTGAACTCGGGCTCGTCGAGCAGGGCCAGGTCGCCCAGGGAACGCACCATGCCCGCGGCGTTGCGGGTGTTGCGGAGCGCCACCTGCACCAGGTGGCGGTCGGCGCTGCGCTGGGTGTCGCCGGCCCAGCGCTGTTCCAGCGTTTCCAGGCAGGCCACCGTGGCGGTGAGCGGGCTGCGCAGGTCGTGCGACAGGTTCGACACGCTCTCGCGGCGAAAGTGGTCCATGCGCTGCAGCGCGTTCCATTGCACGCGCAGCGTGTCCAGCATGGCATGGAAGCCCTGGCGCAGACGGCTGAACTCGTCGTGGCCGGTGACGGCAGGTGCCAGCGCAGGCTGTGGCGCCGCCGCCGCTGCGGCGCTGAAACCGTCGCGCGAGGCCGCGGCGACTTCGTCGCTCAGCACGCGCAGCGGCCGCGTCACGGTGCCGATGATCCAGGCCGCCAGCAGCGAACCCAGCACGATCAGCGCCGCCACCGCGGCCAGTGCCGGCCCGGCCAGGCTGCTGCGGAACAGCGCCTGGCTGGCACCCGGCAGGCCCGGCTTGCGGCAGACGATGTACAGATAGCCGGCCACCGGCCCGCTGGCCCGGATCAAGGGGCGCTGCAGGGCACGCGCGGCCACCACGGCGTCGGCGTCCATGTGCTCGGGGTCGTCGCCCATGACGTAGGGCGCGAGCTTGCGCGCCTGCACGTCGACCGCGGCCGCGGCCGACTGCTGCACCGGCCCCAGCGCCACCTTGAAACCCGGGGCCAGCACCACCTGGCCGGTGTGCGCGAGCACGGTGCCGTCGGCGGCCAGCAGGTAGAGCTGGCTGTCGGGTTCGAACAGCAGCAGGCTGGCCAGGAACTGCGTGAAGGCCGCGGGGTCGCGGGCCTGCAGGTCGAGCAGGTCGTCGTACTTCGCGACGACGCGGCTGAGGAAGGCGTCGGCGCGCTGGTAGGCGCTTTCGTGCTCGAAACGCTGGAAGGCCAGCGCCAGCGTCGCCATCACGCCCACCGCCGTGAGCAGGCCGGTGAGCAGCACCGCCAGCGCCAGCCGGCCGCGAACGGTCATGCCGGGGCGTCCCGCATCTTGTAGCCGGCGCCGCGCACGGTCAGGATGAACTGCGGCTGCATCGGGTCGCGTTCCAGCTTCGCGCGCAGCCGGTTGATGTGGGTGGTGACGGTGTGCTCGTAGCCTTCGTGGGTGTAGCCCCAGACGGCGTCGAGCAGCTGCGCACGCGAGAACACGCGCCCGGGGTGGCTGGCGAAGTGCAGCAGCAGGTCGAATTCGAGCGCGGTGAATTCCAGCGCGGCGCCGCGCACCCGCACTTCGCGGCGGCTGGGCAGGATCTCGAGTTCACCGTTGCGCACCGTTTGCGCGGGTGAAGCCGGCGCCAGCGCGGCACGCGCAGCAGTTCGGCACGTCGCAGCAGCGCCTTCACCCGGGCCAGCAGTTCGGCCATTGAAAACGGCTTGGTCAGGTAGTCGTCGGCACCCAGCTCCAGGCCGAGCACGCGGTCGAGTTCGGTGCTCTTGGCGGTGAGCATGAGGATGGGCGTGGCGCGGCCGCGCGCGCGCAGCGCCTTGCACACCTCCAGGCCGTCCAGGCCCGGCATCATCAGGTCCAGCAGCAGCAGGTCGGAGGCCTGTTCGAGCTGGCTGGCCAGCGCGGCGGGGCCGTCGGCCACGGCCTGCACCTGATAGCCGGCCTGCTGCAGGTTCAGCACGATCAGCTCGCGGATGTCGGCTTGGTCTTCGGCAACGAGGATGTGGGTGGGCATGCGGAAAGGGTCGCGCAGCGGCAGGGGCCTCTTACATCGGCGCTGTTGTCGCCGATGTGATCTGGCTGTGATCTTCGGTGATGGGCCTGCGAGGGGTGCCGACGACAGTGTAGTCATCGCCCACCCACCCCAGCGCCCCACCATGCACAGCACCGCCACCCTGCACGCCGCTGCCAGCGCCTTGGCCAACCCGGCCGCCGCCGCCTTCCAACCCATCGGCTGGAGCGAGCTGGCCCCGCACCGCGGATTCCTGGTCGGCTATGCCCGCCGCCGCCTGCAGGACCCGACGCTGGCCGAAGACCTGGTGCACGACGTCTTCGAAGCCGTGGTCACGGGCCGTGCCAGCTTCGGCGGGCGAAGTGCGCTGCGCAGCTGGCTGGTGGGCATCCTGAAGCACAAGATCGTCGACCTGGTGCGCCAGCGCAGCGGCCACGACAGCCTGGACGCCGGCCAGGACGACGACGCCAGCGGCGACGCGGGCTCGGCATACGCGGCGCTTGAATGCCTGCAGCCGCGTCCCGACGAGGTGGCAGAACAGCGCCAGCGCCTGGCCCAGACGATGCAGCGCATTGCCGCACTGCCGCCCACGCTGAAGCGCGTGGTCGAGCTGCGACTGCTGCACGACCGGAGCAGCGCCGAGGTGTGCAGCGCCCTGCAGATCAGCGAGCAAAACCTGTTCGTGCGCCTGCACCGCGCGCGCAAGGCGCTGGCCAGCTGAAGCATCGGTTCAGCGCCGGATCTCGCAGGTCTTGACGCGGTTCGGGTAGGGGTCGCCGCCGAACTGGTTGCTGTCGCAGTTCACGCTGCCCCAGGCGTCGCGGTAGTAGAAGCGACCCGACGTGCCGTAGCGAACCTGCGTGCGTCCGCTGAATTCGCAGCGTTCGCCTTCGCGAGCGCAGCGGCTCCAGCCCGGGTTGTTGCCGCCCGAACCGCCAGCGCCACCCCAACCCGCCGTCTGAACTTCGCAGTGCTTCACCTGGCCATAGGCCGGGTCGCCGAAGACACCGATGCTGCAATTGACTTCGCCGTTGACAGTGCGGGTGGCAAAGCGCTGGCCGTCGCCGAAGTGCACCTGCACGCGCCCGTTGACGCGGCAGCTCTGGCCCTCGGCTGCGCAGTAACGCCATTTGTCGTTGCCGCCACCCCAGGAGCCGCCCGAACCGCCACCGCCACCACCGCCCAGCGCGGCTTCGCGGCGCACTTCGCAATGCTTGGTGATGCCGTAGACCGGGTCGCCGAAGTCGGTGATGTCACAGCGCACACTGCCTGAAGCGCGGCGGGTGGTGAAGCGGTCGCCGTGGCCGAAGCGCACCTCGGCAGAGCCGCGGAAGCGGCAGGTTTCGCCTTCCGCGGCGCAGAACACCCAGTCGCCGTCGTTGCTGCTGCTGCCGCCGCCACTGTTGCCGCCGGATCCGGCGATCTCGCAGCGCTTGGGCTCGTTCGGCGCCGGATCGCCGAAGGCGACGTTGCTGCAGAGCACGTCGCCGCGCACCGACCGCGTGGCCCAGTTGCCGGGCACACCGTAGCGCACCACGCCGCGTTCGGAGACACGGCAGACCTCGCCTTCGTTGGCGCAATCGCGCCAACCGCGTTCCGCGGCTTGGGCGGCGGGGGCCGTCCACAGCGGCAGCAGCGGCAGGCACATCAGCAAGTGTTTGAACGCGCGGAACATGACTTCGATGCGGTGGCGCATGGTCTAAACCTCTTTTTTGCGATGGCTGAGCCATGCTAGTCGGAAGAAGGCGGGGCGCAAGAGGGCGTTTGCCGACGCGCCCGGCGCTCTGGCATTCGGGCAACGTCTTGCGACCGCAGCCAACGCTTCGTCGCAGCGCGGCTGATAGCCTGGCCTGGCGTTCATCCTGGCCTTCTTCCTGCACGGTGCCGCGCTGGCAGCCGACGTGGGCTGGCGCCAGGTCGAGCTTGCCGCCGACCCCCAGGAACCCGCCGCCACGATCGTGGCTTTGTACTACCCCACATCGTCGCCATCACGCGCGGTGGCGATGGGGCCGTTCACCGTCACCGCTGCCATGCAGGCAGCGCCCGATGCCACGGTCAAGGGCCTCATCGTGTTGAGCCATGGCACGGGGGGCACCGAACTCGGCCACAGCGGCCTGGCCCAGGCGCTGGCCCGAAGTGGCTACCTGATCGCAGCGCTGCGGCACCCGGGCGACAACTGGAAAGACACCTCGCTGCGCGACGGCCCGGGGGCTTCGCGCTACTTCACCCAACGGCCGCTGCAGGTGTCGCGCGTCATCGACGCCCTGCTGAAGGACCCGTTGTGGAAAGACCGCATCGCCAGCGACAGCCGGGGCCCGCGGGTCGGTGCCATCGGGCATTCGGCCGGCGGCTACACGGTCCTGGCACTGGCGGGCGGTCAACCCGACGTGGCACGCCTGGCCACCCACTGCGCCGACGAAGGGGCGGCGGACCCGGTGTTCTGCGGCGTGGCGCGGACGACGCCCACCCCGACTTCAGCCCCGGCACCATCCACGCCTTCGCTGGCGACGAACCGCGACCCCCGGGTGCGCGCCGTGGCGGCATTGGCGCCGTTGGGCGTGCCGTTCACGGCCCCATCACTGGCCAGCATCACCGCGCCGACCTTGCTGGTGGAAGCCGAACACGACCGATTCCTCGTGCCCCGCTTTCATTCGGGCTGGATCGCCCAGAACATGCCCGGGGCCCAGCGCGTCCGCGTGCCCCAGGCCTGGCACTTCGTGTTCATGGACACACCGAGCGTGCCCTTGCCATCGCCCGATGGGGACATCGGCGCGGATGCGCCGGGCTTCGACCGGGCCGCCTTCCTGGAACGCCTGGGTCAAACGCTGGCCGTGTTCTTCGATCAGGCGTGGTTGCAACCGCCGCCGTGAAGGCCAAGGCCACAGGCAGGGCGCGAGCCGGTACCAGCTCAGGCGGACATGGGACCGAACAGCCTATCGAGCGCCTCGCGGAAGGCTATCAAGTCGAGTGGTTTGGTCCAGTAGTCGGCTGCGCCGGCGCGCAGCGCGCGGTCGATGTCTTCTCGCATCGCGTTGGCCGACACGACGATGCAGGGGATGTTCGCCGTGGCCTGGTCTTCGCGCAGCTGGCGCATCACCTCCAGTCCGTCGATGTCCGGCAACTGCATGTCCAGAAGAAGGAGGTCGGGCCGCAACTCCCGCGCGCGCTCCACGCCACTCAGCCCGTCGACGGCAACGATCAGTTCGACGTCGCGTCGCTGCGAGAGCACCTCGCCGACGATCATCGCGTTCACGGCGTTGTCTTCGACGTAGAGGATGCGGTGACGCACTGGCGCCTTGGCGGTACTGTGATTCGCAGGCGGCGCCGCTGGGCCGGTCGAGGCGTCCAGCGGCGACGCGGTCGTGGCCAGTACCACCCCAACCCGGCCGCGTGCATGCGCCCCGTCCGGCACGCGCAGCCACACCTCGAAGACGCTGCCTTCACCGGCGCGGCTGCGTACGGCCAACCGGCCGCCCATGCGCTCTACCAGCGTGCGCGTGATGACCAGGCCGATGCCGGAGCCTGCGACCGGGGTGACCTCCGCCCCGAGACGGTTGAAGGGTTCGAACAGACGTTGCTGCTGTGCCTGGTCGAGGCCGAGGCCGGTGTCTTCGATCGCGATCCCGATTTCGGAACCTTCGGCGCGGGCGCTGACGCGCACGGTGCCATCCTGGCGGTTGTACTTGACGGCGTTGCTCAACAGGTTCAGCAGAACCTGGCGCAGGCGCGCGTGATCGGCCAGCACTTCACCCTGAATTTCGTCGCAGTGCATCGTCACGCCGCGCTCGGAAAGCAGGGACTCCAGCAGCGGCAAGGTGCCGCGCACCACCGGCTCAAGCTGCAGCGGCTGCATCGCGATCTGCTTCTCGCCGCCTTCTATGCCCGACAAGTCGAGCAGGTCGTTGACCAGCGTCAGCAGATGCTGACCGGCTGCCTCAATGTGCCGCAGGCGCTGCCCGCGCAGCCCCGACATGGGCTGCTGCGTCGCCGCCTCTTCGGCCAGCAGCAGCTGCGCGAAGCCGAGCACGGCGTTGAGCGGCGTGCGGAGCTCGTGGCTGACGCGCGCCATGAATCGAGATTTGGCAGCGTTCTCGCGCAACGCGATCTCGCGTTCCTGTCGTGCCTCGGCGTTGGTGCGCTCTTCGGTGATGTCCCAGTTCACCCCGACGCGACCGCGCGGCGTACCAGAGGCGTCGTGCTGGACGATCGATCGGCTGGCCAGCCAGCGCACCCGTCCGTCGGGCAAGATGACGCGGAATTCGAATGCCGCCGGGGCGTCGCTGGCCATGGCGGCGGCGTGCGCGGCCGCAATGCGCTCGTGGTCGTCGGGGTGCAGGATGGCCATGCGTTCGGCCACGGACATGGGGCGCGCCTGGGGCTCCCGGCCGCGCAGCCGCCACATCTGTGCGTCCCAGCGCGAGACATCCTCATGCAGGTCCAGTTCCCAGGTGCCCATGCCGGCGGCATGCGTGGCCAACGCCACGCGCTCAGCGGCGCTGCGGGCGGCTTGTTTGGCCTCGTGCAGATCAGTCAGGTCGTGAACTTCGCAGGCCACTGTCCAGCCGCCTCCGGGCAAGGGCTGGCTGCGCGCACGCAGCCAGTGCACCGTTGCGCTGGAGTCGACCACCGTCCCGCACCCGTCGATCGCGGGCAATCGAAACTCCGCTGCCTGAGGCGTTGGCCCCAGCAGGCCGGCCGATTGCAGTGACGGAAGCCAGCAAGCGCCGGGGGCGAGGGCGTGGGCCGCCGCATTGGGCCATGCCTGGGTGGCAGCTGGCGGTACGCAGAGCACGGGCGCCGGAACCATGTCCAAGGCTGAACGCAAAGAAGTCCAGGTGGGATCGGCTGGTGAATTCATTCAAAAGGCGGCGCGCTCGTGGGGCCAGCGCGCATTCGGAGTCGAGGACAGCATGCGCAAAGTATGTTCGAAGCGTGGCCACCGGGCGGGTGCAGAGCGTCCTGCCAGCTGGACGCCACGTGCTCGATTGCGCTGATGCGGCACGCCAGAGGTGGGTGCAGAGCGGGCCCGGCAGCATGGCATCGGTGGGGTTGAGGGCAGCCCGGCTTGCTGGGCGTCAGGCCACCCGGAGCACTCAGACGACGCAGTGGGGAGGATGGGTCAAGCCGGTCAAGCCGCGGTTGCGTTCGGGGCATGGGGTTAACAGCGGCTTGCCTTTCGAGGGTAGCCAGGACGGCCCCCCTGGCCCGGCTGGCCGGCATGGCTGGCCTGGTGCCTTCGGTCGACTGGCTGCTCTGCAGCGCCATCCGCAAGGAGACGCTGCTCAGTTCGCAGATCGAGGCCGGCCAGGTGCTGGCGAACACTGCCGATGTCGAGGAGTTCACCATCCACCCCTTCCTGGACGGCAACGGCCGCATCGGCCGGCTGCTGATTGCCGCACTGCTGGAACAATGGGGCTTCTCGCCCGCGCCGCTGGTGTACCTGAGCGGCTTCCTGAAGCCCCACCAGGCCGAGTACTACCGGCGGCTGTCGCCCATGCGGCCTATGTTGAATTGCTGGCGCAAGGCGCGTCGAGCCCATGACCGAGGACCCTCTGGAAGACCAGCGCCGGCAGGGGCCGGTCGACCTGCGCTCGCAGCCAGAAGCGCGGCGACACTAGCGCTGCCCGCGTCATGTCTTCCTGGAGATCTCGACCTTGTTCAATGCACTGCGTACGGCCGTCGCCCGAGTACAGCTTGGGCGCCATTCGTGGGGTCTGGCCAAGTGGGAGGCGCGGCTGACGACTTGGCTTCATCGCCGCGCACTGGCGCGCGGCGAAGACTTCGCGTGGATGCAGCGCCACGACGTGCTGACTGGGTTGCTCAATCGATCTGCCTTCACGGAGCAAGTACGCACCCTCCGTCGGCAAGATGTCACAGGTGTGATCGCTGTCATCGACATCGACCACTTCAAGCTTCTCAACGATCGCTATGGCCACCGGGTGAGTGACGACCTGTTGGCGGCCCTTGCTGCCCGGTTGCAGGCCACGATGACCGCGGACATCGTGGCTGCGCGCTATGGCGGCGACGAGTTCGCGCTGTTCGTCCCGGGAGAAATGGACCGCGCACGGCTGCTGGCGGACCGCCTGTTGACAGTGATTCGGCAGCCCTTCGAACATGAATCGTCAACGCTGAACATAACGGCGTCGATCGGCGTCGCCGCGTTGCCCTTGTCGATGTCGCTGGACCAGGGCATGTCGTCGGCAGACATGGCGATGTACGTGGCCAAGAGCAGTGGTCGGGACAGGGTTCTCGAGTTCAGCCCAGAGGCACAAGGTGTAGTGACGGCGCGGCGTGAACTCGCCAAGACCGTGGTGATGCTTCAGGAGAGCAACAAGGCCTTGCAGGATCAGGTTCAGTTGGATGCGCTCACGGGACTGCGCAGCCGACGCGCACTGGACCAGTTGCTGGACAGGGCGTGCGGCGGGCGCGAACCTGCAGCGGAGCACTGCGCGGTCGCCTTCCTCGACATCGACCATTTCGGCAGCTACAACAAGCATCACGGGGACGACCGGGGCGATATCGCGCTGCGCCATGTGGCGCAGATCGTCCAGGCCACGGCCCGTCGTGGCGACCTCGTCTTCCGCAAGGGTGGCGAGGAAATCGTGGTGATACTTCCGGGCGCTGGCGAAGACGAAGCCCAATGGGCAGCCGAGCGGATGCGGTCCGCTGTTCAGGAGGCGGCCATCAGCCACATGGCGTCGCCCACCGCACCGGTCGTCACCATCACCATCGGCGTCGCTTCGTCTCATGCGATGGAACAGTCGACCATTCATCAAGTGTTGAATCGCGCAGCAGAGGCAGCGATGAGGGCAAAGCTGCAGGCGCAGCGGAACCAGGTGCATGTAGCGTGAGGGGCGTCTGAGGGAATGGCGTTCGGACTGCTTTTCCTCGAAGCGCGGCGACACTAGCGCTGTCCGCGACCAGGCCCTGAACAGCAGAAGCAGCAGATGCCCGACTCACTCCGAGACCTTGCGCAGCAACTCGACCAGTTCGCCGCTGAACGCGACTGGAAGCCCTTCCATTCACCCAAGAATCTGGCCTCGGCCCTGGTCGTTGAAGCGGGGGAATTGCTGGAGCATTTCCAGTGGCTGACGGAAGAGCAAAGCCGCACACTGCCGCCCGACAAGCAGGACGCCGTGGCCGGCGAGGTGGCCGACGTGCTGCTGTACCTGGTGCAGCTGTCCACAGCGCTTAGCATCGACCCGATTGCCGCTGCACAGGCCAAGATGGCGCTCAATGCGCAGCGCTACCCCGTCGAACTGGCGCGCGGCAACAGCAAGAAGCACGACGAACTGTGAGCGGACCGGCTAAGTGATCATCTACCAGGCCAGCAAGCGCGAGTTCCTGCACCACGCGCTGCGCGACGACATCGAAGACGTCGTCGGCCGCCACTACCGCAGCGCCACCGGCTACGGCGTGAGCCCGGCCGAGGTGCGGGCCTGGAAACACTCGCTGCTGGAAATGGCCAAGGTGCTGGGCGACGAAGAGATCCCCGACGACGCGGGCGTGGCCATCGAATACCAGCTGCCGCAGAGCGCCAAGCGCATCGACTTCGTCATCACCGGCGAAGACGCCGATGCGCGCAGCAAGGTCATCATCGTCGAGCTGAAGCAATGGTCGTCGTCGCGCCGCAGCCCGAAAGACGCCGTGGTATGGGCGCAGCGCGGTGGCGGCGCGGGCGAACGCGAAGGCACGCACCCGTCATACCAGGCCTGGTCGTACGCCGCCTACCTGGAAGACTTCAACGCCGCGGTGCTGGACGGCGCGATGGCACTGCACCCCTGCGCCTACCTGCACAACCACCCGCGCGACGGCGAGATCGACCACGCGCATTACCGCGAGCACCTGCAACGCGCGCCGCTGTTCCTGGAGCGTGAGCGCAAGAAGCTGCAGGCCTTCATTCGCGAACACGTGCGCCATGGCGACCGCAAGGGCGCGCTGTACGCCATCGAGAACGGGCGCATTCGGCCTTCCAAGATGCTGATGGACAGCGTGGCCGGGCTGCTGCAGGGCAAGCCCGAGTTCGTGCTGATCGACGACCAGAAGGTGGTGCACGAAAGCATCCTGCAGGTGGACGCGCTGGCCGCGCAGCGCAAGCAGGTGGTCATCGTGCAGGGCGGGCCGGGCACCGGCAAGTCGGTGGTGGCCGTGAACCTGCTGGGCGCGCTGATCGGCCTTGGCCGCAACGCACGCTACGTATCGAAGAACGCGGCGCCACGTGCCGTGTACGAAGCCAAGCTGGCCGGCACCTTCACCAAGACGCGCATCAGCAACCTGTTCAGCGGCTCGGGTGCGTTCGTGAACGTAGCGGCGGACACGTATGACACCCTGGTGGTGGACGAGGCGCACCGGCTGAACGAGAAGAGCGGCCTGTACCGAAACCTGGGCGCCAACCAGGTGAGCGAGCTGATTCGCTCGGCACGCTGCACCATCTTCTTCGTCGACGACGACCAGCGCGTGACGCTGCTGGACATCGGCCACACCGAGGAGCTTCGACGCCATGCGCGCGCAGCGGGGGCGGAGGTGACGGAACTGGCGCTGTCGTCGCAGTTCCGCTGCAACGGGTCGGACGGTTACCTGGCGTGGCTGGACAACACGCTGGGCAAGCGCGAGACAGCGAACCCGGTGCTGGACACCAGCGAGTACGACTTCCGCGTTTTCGACGACCCGGCTGAGATGCATGCGCTGCTTGCGCTGAAGAACCGAGCCAACAACCGGTCGCGCGTCGTCGCCGGGTATTGCTGGAAGTGGCCGAGCAAGAAAAAGGACCCGCAGGCTTGGGACATCGAGCTGCCGGCGTTCAACTACCGGCGCCAATGGAACTTGGCCAAGGACAGCAGCCTGTGGATCGTGACGCCGGGGTCGGTGGACCAGGTGGGCTGCATTCACACCTGCCAGGGGCTGGAGCTGGACTACGTGGGCGTGATCGTTGGCCCCGACCTGGCCTACCGCGATGGGCGCGTGGTGACCGATGCGACGAAGCGCGCGTCGTCGGACCAGTCGGTGAAGGGCCTGAAGGCGCTGCTGGAGACCGAGCCCGACAAGGCGCGTGCGCTGGCGGATGACATCGTCAAGAACACCTACCGGACGCTGATGACGCGGGGCATGAAGGGTTGCTATGTGTACTGCGCAGACGCGCCGCTGGCGGCTTTCTTGCGATCGCGCTTGCGAGCACTGGTGCAGGTGGGGGTGCAGGCGGAGCCAGCAGCTGCTGCGGCTGACACCGGCACCAGCATTGCAGCAACGCCTGTGCGTGCGGCATCTAACGTCGTGCCCTTGCCGCGCGTGACGAGGGCGGAGCGCGATGCTGGCGTGGTGGCTGCGCCTGTCATCGACCTGCGTTTCGCGGCCGGCGCGTTCTCAGAATCGCAGGCGCTGGAGGACGGGCACGACGAGTGGGTGGCGCTGCCCGATTGGGTGCGCCCGCAACCCGGGCTGTTTGTTGCCCAGGTGGTGGGCGAGTCGATGAACCGGCGCATTCCGAACGGGGCTTGGTGCCTGTTCAGAGCCAACCCGACGGGGACGCGCCAAGGCAAGGTGGTGGTGGTGCAACATCGCAGCATTGCGGACCCAGAGACGGGTGGGCGGTATACCGTGAAGGTGTATTCGAGCGAGAAGGTGGCGGATGGGGAGGGTGGGTGGCGGCATGAGCGCATCAGGCTGCTGCCGGATTCGGATCGGGCGGGGTTTGAAGCAATCGAGCTCTTCGTGAGGGCCGGTGATCACGGAGTGACGGTCGTCGCTGAGATGCTGATGGTGCTGACGGAGGGCGGCGAATAGGAGGCCCGCTGCACTGGGCGATCGAATGGCACCAAAGGCGCAGGCCAAAGCAATCGAGCCTTGCTTCATGGCAACTGATGAGGTGATGCTCTTACAACGGCAGCTTGAGACTGTCTACAGCCGTTCGAGTCTGGCCGGCGAATGTCGGCGGTTACCGATACCTGACCTTGCTCGGCTTCGCGGACCGCCGTCTGGTCTACTTCGGAACCTGACCTTGGCTGGCGACAGTGCTCGCAGCGGAGTCAGCCACGCGGCGGCAATCTCTGGCCAATGACCGCTCCCGCTGGCCGCGAACTGCTCCTTTCGACCGAGGCCGTGAACTGAACGACCCGAAGCGGTGGCCTGGATCCATACCATCTCTCCCGACGGAGTGCTGGCGGCAGCGCACACACACAGGTAGGTGGCACACGTAAAGACTGCATAGCGCGCGGCTTGAAACCTCCCGCGCTTACCACTTCGGCGGCACCATGTACAAGCCATCGGCTGGCGGCCCAAGCGTGCGCCGAATGACGCCCAGGCCATCTAGGAGCGCTACGGCCCCACCGCCCGGTGCAGACCAAAACTGTAGCCCCTGGTTCAGTAGCGACCAAAAGTGCCGCTTGTGCGCGCCAAGCGGCTATGGCGTTGTCGAGCGATTGCTGGCGCATCCGGATAAACACACCGAAGAATTGTGGCCACACCGCAACAGGCGGGCAGTATGAATGCCACGATAGCGTACGTTGCAATAGTAGCGACAGCTTGCACAGATGTTTGCCTTTCGGTAGCTGCAGGCGCTAACCAACGTACGCCGTAAACGCATAGTTCTGGTCCCATGCTCAGCAACCGTTACCGAACAGGGTACTCTCGCCGTCGATCAGCGAACTACGTAAGGGTCCGAGAATGTTTGCTCTCGAAGCATCGTTCCGAAAGTATCGGCGCCGGTCGTCGTGCGGCCATAGCCGAAGTAGATCTGCGCCCCCGTGAATTCGCTGACAGACAGATCTGCCGAATCAAGAATGCGAACCAGTCCAACGTCAGATGCTCTCACCGAGGAGCGATGTCGAGGCACCGCACCGAAGTCAGCCACAGGTATCCAACGCCGGTTGGCGTCCAAGAAGTCACGGCCCAGCCGTCGTGACCCGCTTGATGCCAACCGCTTGCTGGAGCAATATGAACCCACTCGTCAGCAAGGTCCACGCCAGCGAGAAGCGGTGGAGTGCGGAGTTCGCTTCACTGCGCCAGCTCTGCCTCGCCGCCGGACTCAATGAAGAACTGAAGTGGGGTCAGGCCTGTTATGACATCGATGGACGAAACGTCGTCCTGATTCATGGCTTCAAGAGCTACTGCGCTTTGCTCTTCATGAAGGGCGCCTTGCTCCAGGACACCGACAACATCCTGGTTCAACAAACCAGGAACGTGCAGGCTGCCAGGCAGATCCGGTTCACCGATAAATCGGATATCGATTCGAAAGTCGAGTCGATCAGACGTCATCTGAGCGAGGCCATTGCGGTCGAGAAGTCGGGCGCCAAGGTCGAGATGAAGAGCGCGGCTCAATTCGATATGCCGGAGGAGTTCCTCAAGCGACTGGAGGACGACCCCAAGTTGGGGGAGGCGTTTCACGCGTTGACCCCCGGGAGGCAGAAAGGGTACTTGCTGCACTTCGCTGGCGCAAAGCAATCGACGACCCGTGCCGCGCGGGTTGACAAGCATGCACCGAGGATATTGAAAGGTCTCGGGCTCGACGACTGAGCCTCTGACTCGCTGACGAGCGCAGGGCCTGCCTACTTCTCCAGCGTGACGACCCTGGTGAACCCGCCCATCACCATGCGTTTCATGTCGAAGGGCATTTCCATCCCTTCCGGGGGAGTCATGCGTTCGTCGTCCATCATCTTTTTTGTCGCGGCGTCGCAGACTTCGCGAGATGGCCATTCCATGAAGGAGAAGACGATCTTCTCGTCCGGCTCCGCCTTCACGGCGCGGCGAAAGTCGGTGACTTTGCCATCGGGTACATCGTCGCCCCAGGCTTCGACGACGCGCAGCGCACCGTAGCCCTTGAACATCGTCCACGCGTCTTCGGCCATCTGGCGATAGGCCTGGCGTTTGCCGGTTGGCACCGGGATGATGAAGCCCTGGATGTAGCTGTCGCCAGTGGGCTCGCCCCGCTCGACGATCGTCTCGAAGCCGCCGTAGATCATCCGCTTGCCGTCGAAGGGCATCGGATTCCTTGCCGGGTCGAAGCGCTCGTCGGTCTTGCCGAATTCTTCCATGCGCTGCATCACGTCGTCGCGGCTAGCCTTGTCGGGCCACTCGATCCACGAGAACGCCACTGTCTCGTCGTCTGCGGCCTGTACCGCGCTTTGGAAGTCGGTGGTCTTGCCCCGGGGCAAGTCGGCCCCCCAGCATTCGACGACGCGCAGAGCACCGTTCTCGACGAACACGCTGTCGAACTGGGTGGCGTGAGCGATGAACTTCTGCTTGTTCGCGGTCGGCACCGCAAGGACGAATCCGTCGAGGTAGGACATGGGTTGCTCCTTTGTGGCTGGTGGTTCAGCCGCGCAGCGCGGCCTCGATCTTCGCGATTTCAATCTTCTTCATCGGCATCATCGCCTCGAAAACGCGCTGGGCTGCTGCAGGGTCGGGGCCGGTGACCGCATCGAGCAGCACGCGTGGCGTGATCTGCCACGACACGCCCCACTTGTCCTTGCACCAGCCGCACTGACTTTCCTGACCGCCGTTGCCGACGACGGCGTTCCACAAGCGGTCGGTTTCGGCCTGGTCGCCGGTGGCAATCTGGAACGAGAACGCTTCGCTGTGCTTGAACTGCGGCCCGCCGTTGAGACCGACGCAGGGGATGCTGCAGACGCTGAACTCCACTGTCAGCACATCGCCCTTCTTGCCGCTGGGGTAGTCGCTTGGCGCGTGCCGAACTGCGCCGAGCGCGCTGTCGGGGAAGGTCTTGGCATAGAAGCGCGCGGCGTCTTCGGCGTCGTGGTCGTACCAGATGCAGATCGTGTTCTTGTGGCTCATTCTCATGTTCCTTCCACTGGTGTCACGGCGGGGTTCATGACCATCGAAAGCGCTCGGGTCCGGTCTCGAAAGACGTGTCACCAGGGGTTGTATGTGCCGAAGCTCCAAAGATGGCCCTCGGGGTCGTGGCAGCTGAAACCCCGCCCACCATAGTCTTCGTTCTTGATTGGCATCGCGATCCTGGCGCCGCCGGCCTGGGCCTTGTTGTAGACGGCGTCGGCATCGGTCACGACGACGTACGTCGTCTGCGTTGCAGCGCCTCCGACCTCATCCGGCTGTTTCATCCAGCGGCTGAATTCCGTCTCCTCTTTGGGAACGGACGCCAGCATGATCATCGCGCCGTTCAAAGTGAGCTGCGCGTGCGCGATCGTGCCATCCTCGTTGGGCACGACCAGATGCTTCTGGAAGCCAAACGTTTCGCACAACCAATCGATCGCAACGGGTGCGTCGCGGTAGCGCAGGACCGGGATGATGGTTGCATTCATTTGTCGTCCAATTTCGGATACCAGTCCGTGCCGCGTCCTTCGGGCGTCGTGTCCAGCAGCGCCCACAACCCCGACATGTCCGGCGCGTCGTGGGAGTCCTGCCCGGGGTCGGCGGTCTCTTTGCCTCCTTCGCCGCTCCAGAAATGGCGAATGGTGCCGTCCTTGCGGGTGAAGACGTTGTAGCCGGGCATGTCGGCGTCTTCTGCGCTGACGTAGTCGCGGGTGTAGTCACCGCTGGGGTCGGAATAGAGCCGAAGGTTCTTCCAGCCGCGCTCCTTGCCGTAAGCCAGGATGCGCTCGATGGGCGAGCGGGCTGTCATCACGAACGCGGCACGCTGCCTAAAGTGTGGCGCAATGCCATCCCAAGCACTCATCTGAGATGTGCACATGGGGCAGCCTTGCTTGCGCTGGGGCCCGTACATGAAGCTGTAGATCACCAGGGTGTCTTTGTCGCCGAACAAGTCAGCGAAGCCGACGTCACCGCTTTCCCCCGCGAAGCGATAGTCCTTCGTCACCTTGCCACCGATTGGCAGCGCCCTACGCTGCTCCGCAACCCGCACGATGTGGCGTCTCAACTCGATCTCTTCGGCCAGCAGTGCATCGCGCGCCTGCCGGTACTCCTTGCTTTCGTTCAGAACATGGGCAGCATTGGCCTTCACCATCTCGGCGGCGGGTTTCAACATCTTCGTGTCAGACATGGTCATCTCCGTTTGCGGTTGGACGTCGAGCCGAGCGCTCGGCTTGCCACAGTCTTCGCGTAAAAGCAACATACGCTGATCCAGGACTAGACACAAGGACACAGGGTGCCCGTCGGAGGTAGGACGCCATGCCGGGAAATTACCTGGCCCTGTGGATACGTTCCATCGCGGTCGGCGACTATTCGCAGTGGCGGCCGCGTTGGGAGGACTACGACGCCTTCTACGGCAGACAGGGTGAGACGGCCCTGGCCGAGCACATCACCCAGGCGACCTGGGAGCGATTCTTCGACCCGGCCGAGCCGGTGCGTGCACTTGTTGACATCGGAGGCCCGACGGTCGTGGCACTGGCGCACTATCACTTCCATCGCAGCACCACGCGGCTGCACCACGCGTGCTGCCTGCAGGACCTGTTCACCGCGACAGGCCACCGCGGCCGGCGCATCGGCCAACCGTCGCGGGCATCATCGGCCTGAAGCCGTCAACACCGGAGTCGTGTCGCCCCTTGGCGCGGCCCTGCGCGTCGGGCAACATGACGGGCTCGACGCCACGGCATCTCGCCAGCTTCCAGCTCTTCACGTCGCCATCACCCACCAGGCCCGCCGTCCGGCCCTGTCCAGTGCCGCAGGATTCGCTGCTCCACGCCTACCAGGATGGTGCCGGCTTTGCGGACTGCTACGTCGCTAAAGTGCCGGGTGCGGTGTCGCAGGCCGCGTTCATCGAAGCCTTCTACACGTCGGGCCTGTTCAAGGTCGAGCGCACGCTGTTGCAGCATCTTGCCGCCAGGCCGGCGACTGACGCCGATGCCCGCCGGCTCGCCCAGGGCGAGGCGCAGCACTTCTCGGCCTGGCAGGTCGAAGGGCAGTCCGACTGCGAACTGCTGCTCGCGGACTTCACTGGTCGCACGCGGTCGTGGCTCAGGGCTTTGGCGATCGAATCTCCCGCCCGTGCGCTGCACACGCGTCTGTACTTCGGCTCCGCGGTGGTGCCCCGCCGGCACGGTGGCACCGCGCAGCCCGGCATGGGCTGGCCATTCCATGCACTGCTTGTTTTCCATCGCCTCTATTCACGCCTGCTGCTGCAAGCGGCAAGCCGGCGAGTGCGGGCCACATAGAAAGGACCCGTTCATCATGCCAAAGCCCCTCGTGAACCTTGAAGAAGTCCCGTTCGATGACATCGAGGACAACGGAATCTACACCTCGAGGCGCGCTCTGTTCAGCCGAGGCATCGGCGCACGCAAGCTCGGCTACAACCTAACGGTGTTGCCGCCGGGCAAGACGCAGTGTCCGTTCCATTCCCATCGCGAAGAGGAGGAGATGTTCCTCATCCTCGAAGGCGAAGGCGAGCTGCGCTTCGGCGAGCAGAAGTACAAGCTGCGCAGGTTGGATGTGATCGCTTGCCCGACGGGCGGGGCCGAGGTGGCACACCAGATCATCAACACCGGCAACACGCCCATGCGCTATCTGTCGCTGTCGAACCTGTCCACCACCGAGGTCTGCGAGTACCCCGATTCGCAGAAGATCGGTGTCTTCGCGACCACCTCGCCCACCTCGAGCCTGCGCCGCATGTTCCGGGCCGAGGCGGGCGTCGACTACTACGACCGCGAATCGACGCAGCTTGCCGATGCCGGCTCCCAACACAGCACGCCGCAGGCCGCGGTGCCTGCGCTGCGGGGCGTGGATCATGTTCACGTCTTCGTCGCAGACCGCAGCGCCGCCGAGAGCTGGTATGCCGCAGTTTTGGGCTTGACGCGCGCCAAAGAGCTGGAGTTTTGGGCGGCGGGTGGCGGTCCGCTCACCCTGCAGGACTCTACGGGCACGGTCCACATCGCGCTGTTCGAACGGCCGCATCGGGACACCCGATCGACGATCGCGCTGCGTGTCTCCGGCCGGGAGTTCCGAGCATGGCGCGCGCATCTGCAGTCGATCCCCGCCTTGGAGGTCGCGCAGCAGGACCACGAGGTGTCCGTGTCGCTGTACTTCGCAGATCCGGATGGGAACCCCTACGAGATCACCAGCTAGGAGTGCGAATTCGCATGCGCCGAAGGCCGTGGCTGAAGCCAGGCAGGTTTCGCCAGCAGCGCTTTCACAATGGACAGGCTTTCCGGGCAGCCTTGACGCAAGCACAAACCTCCACAGTCGGGACCGCAGCATGTGCAGGAACATCCGAACCCTGTTCAGCTTCGAGCCGCCGTCGTCGCAGCTGGAGATCCGAGATGCGTCGCTGCAGTTCGTGCGCAAGCTGAGCGGCTTCAACGTGCCGTCCCGGGCCAACGAGGCCGCATTCGACAAAGCGGTCGAACAGGTGGCCGCGGCGGCCAGGGACCTGATCGCGTCGCTCGTCACCCACGCGCCGCCGAAGCACCGCGATGAAGAGGCCGAGAAGGCTCGTGCCCGCTCGTTGGCACGCTTCGGCTGAGGGCGGCTGCAGGCCATGATCAAGCCCCTGCCGTGCTCGATGCTGCGGTCCGGGCTTGCCCTGAACGGCGACGCAGCAGGGTGCCGTGTCGCATGGCATGTACCGGCGGTGCCATCGGACTGCTGCTGTGAGGGTGTGCCAGCACCGCGGTGACGCTGACTCCCGCAGCGCAGGCCCCAGTGTGCGACTCCAGGACCACAGCGCTGGTGCCATCCACGACCTGGCGTCGACGCAGCACACCGACGCTGCGGCGTCGCCTCGGCAATGATTCAAGAACATCAGCGCCCGACGCGCAGGTGAGGCATCTACTGCATCTTCGTGCAGGCGGAACTTGGCGACGATCCAGCCATCGCGCGTTAATTCGCGGCTCGGCCGGCACGAGGCCGTGCTGCACTTCGACATCGCCCCGGCCGATGCATGAAGCACGACACAACGACCTTCCATGTCTTACGCGCGTCAGTAGATTTGCCTTGGCTTCCGCCATCGCGGCCTGTGTTTGGCGGCACCAGGGACTTCAGGCACGATGACCGTCTCCTTTGCGGCCTGCAATCCCAGACTGCGAACGTCAACTGTGGGTCGAGGCCGTGTGAGAACGCCTGACGAAGGCGGTGTGGCACTGCTGGACGCTCGGACCCCGCTGAGTCGCATCCAGTACACACAGTAGGCCTGCCGTGGCGTTATGCCCCTTACAGCATATTCAGAGAGCGCTTTCGCCCTGTATGAGCATTTAAAAGGGCCTACGCCCTCGCAAGCCGCATCGCCTTCATCGTTTCCGCAATACCCAGCAGCCTCATCAGGCGCTTGAAGTTATATGCAAGCACATGAAGGCTGATTTCGGTGGTCACGTGCTTCAGCGTCTTCATCAGGAAGTGCGTCGAGCCCATCCAGTGCTTGAGTGTTCCGAAGACGTGCTCGACAGTGCGTCGGCGGATCTTCATCGCATCGGGGTTCCGGTCAAGCCTGCGCTGCATGGCGTCGAGAACGTCTTCATGCTCCCACCGTCTGATCCTGCGGAAGCCCGCAGGTGTGCACTCAGTCTTCAACGGGCAATTGCTGCAACCGTAGCGCACGTAGCTGTGCAGCGTCATGGCGTCCTCAACCCTGTCTGGTCCCCTTCGCAGGACCTGGCCTGCAGGGCAGCGATACATATCAGCCTTGGCATCGAAGACGAAGTCGGCCTTGCTGAATCGCCCTTCAGCCTTGCTGCCAGAGGTCATGGGTTTGGGGATGAGGGTCTGCACGCCAGCCTTCTCGCTGTCGAGGATCTCCGGGCCCTTGTAGTACCCCCGGTCAGCGATCAAGCCGATGCCTTTGCGCCCAAGTCCTTCCTGTGCCTTCTTGGCCATCGACGACAGTGCCGTGCGGTCGTGGCCGACATTGAGTACCTCATGCGCGACGATGAAGTGGTGCGTGGTGTCCGTGGCGATCTGCACGTTGTAGCCCACGATACCTGTACCTCTGCCGCTGGTGGCCATGGAGCGTGCGTCGGGGTCGGTCTGTGAGAGTTGCTGGTCGGGCTGCTGCTGAAGTTGTCGTTCCACCTCTTGCAGATCGTTCATCTGCCGGCGCAGCTTGCCCAGCTTGTCGTGAAGCCGCGCGGTCCTTGCAGGGAGATCATCGGGCTGGGTGCGGTCCGCCGTGTCCAGCGCCTGCAGATAGCGATCGATGCTCTCCTGGATCTGCTTCATCCGCTGCTCCAGCTTGTTCGGCGTGAAGTTGCGGTCGCGGTTGTTGACCGCCTTGAACTTGCTGCCGTCCACGGCGACGACGCCATCGACGAGCAGCTTGAGCTTGCGGCAGATCGCCACGAACTGGCTGCAGGCCGCGCGGATGCCGCGGCCGTTGTCGCGGCGGAAGTCGGCAATGGTCTTGAAGTCAGGGGCCAAACGGCCCGTCAGCCACATCAGCTCGACATTGCGCTGGCACTCGCGCTCCAGGCGCCGGCTGCTCTGCACGCGGTTGAGGTAGCCGTAGATGTAGACCTTCAACAGCACGCTGGGGTGGTAGGCCGGACGGCCCGTCAATGCCGGTACCATCCCCTCGAATCCAGCAGCGGCCAGGTCCAGTTGGTCAACGAACGCATCAACGACGCGAACCGGGTTGTCCTCGCCAATGAAGTCGTCCAGGCACTCGGGCAACAAAGTCACCTGCTGTCGGTCTTGGCTCTCGATGTATCGCGGCATACAAGCTCCTGTGCTCGATATGCCGATGAACTTTAGACACTGCGCTTCGGGCCTGTGAGGGGGTTTTCACACACCCTCGGCCGA